>JAEXPO010000547.1 GCA_023446675.1 Bacillota bacterium
GAGGTAGACAGTGTGAAAAGATACTTAAATGTGATACGTCAGTCACCGCTTTTCGGAGGGATAAATGAAAGTGATCTGGACGGGCTTCTGTCCTGTCTCAGTGCCCGTATGAAAAGCTATTCCAGAGACGGCTTTGTCCTCCATACGGGTGACCGGGCCGATTATGTAGGGCTCGTGCTTGCAGGAAGCGTTACTATTTTGAGAGAGGATATTCGAGGCAATCGCAATATTCTTGCACGGTGCGAGCCCGGTGAGCTGTTTGGCGAGGTGTTTGCCTGTGTTGGGGCTGAGCACTCCCCTGTAAGCGTTATTGCGGATACTCCGGCCGAGGTGCTGTTCATTAATTTCAAGCGCATTGTAACCAGCTGCAGCCAGTCCTGCGCCTTTCACGCAAAGCTTGTGGAAAATATGCTGCGGCTGATGGCACAAAAAAATCTGGCCCTCAATGAAAAGGTGAACTGTATCGGACACCGGACCACACGGGAGAAGGTGGAGGCCTTTCTTATGTACCAGCAGGAGAGGGCAGGCACCAATCCCTTTACCATACCCTTTTCAAGGTCGGAAATGGCCGATTACCTGTGCGTGGACCGTTCCGCTCTTTCCCAGGTGCTTGGGAAAATGCAGGAAGAGGGCATGGTGCGGTTTCAAAAAAACAAGTTTGAGCTGGTTGACGGCGTATTGGATAAGCTATGAGCGAATCTGCCCCATTAAAGGGGAAATTGCCCCGGAATACGCCGGGCTCAGTCCGGGCTCTATAATCCTCAGTAAACCCGTTGTTTTATCCAATCGATTTTAGGAGGCAAAAGCATGAGCTGCAAACCTTCCGCCCAATGGAACCCCCTACAGGCCCGCTTGAGGGAAATGATACGCAAGCCGGAGTGCTTTCAGGATGCCCTGGCCCTGTGCTCCGAGCTTCATGCCAGAGTTCACAGGGAAAAGGTATACGGTACGTCGGAAGCAACTTTGGCTGACCTTGTCGCTAATGGCCTTACCGAAAGCGCTTTTCGCCGAATGCCCACCGTAAAGGACGTTACCATTGCCTGGAACCTCTGGCACATTGCCCGCATTGAGGACATTACCATGAATCTTTTAGTGGCGGATGGCGCTCAGGTTTTAAATGAGGAGTGGCATAAGAGGCTTCTTACTAAAGTAAGGGATACGGGAAACGCCATGACCGACGATGAAATTCTGTCCTTCAGCGGGGAAGTGGACAAAGAGGCTCTTCTGAGCTACAGAGATGCGGTTGGCTTAAGAAGCAGGGAGATTCTTGAAAGGCTTACGCCAAAGGATATTACACGTAAATTTACTGCTTCTCAAAAACAGCGGATAATGGAAGAGGGCGGCCTGACAGAGCACCCCGACTCCAGGTGGCTTCTGGACTTTTGGGGCCGGAAGGATGTGGCGGGAATACTTTTAATGCCTTTAACGCGGCACCAGCACGGACACCTCAACGACTGCCTGAAGCTCCGAAAAAAAATCGGAAATTAATGCGGGCCAGACAATAGTTTTATATTTACCTTAAAGAAGTCTGATGCTAAAATGAAAAATAGGACATACAGCTCAGGCTTTTTCCATAAACCGTATAGGAAAGCTATTACTAAAGCAGGCTGTGCCCGCAGCCCCATTGATGGGAAGCGCCGATAAAATAACTTGTTTTTTTATCGGCACTTATTAGTATCATGGAGTTATAGTGGTATAGATGTATACACTATAAGATGTTTATACTTATTTACACAGACAGCTACTTGAGAATGAGGTTTATCATATTAAAAACAAAGCGAGGTGCACAGCATGAAGTCACAGCAAAGAAAAGACTGGTGGCGGAAGGGCCGTTTCGGTATGTTTATCCACTGGGGTTTATACAGCCTTATGGGCCGGGGCGAGTGGGTTATGTATCGTGAAAGGATTCCGGTTAAGGAATATGAAAAACTGGCCGCTGATTTCAATCCTGCCCGTTATAATGCGGAAGAGTGGGTAAAACTGGCAAAAAAAACGGGTATGAAGTATATCGTTATAACCGCAAAGCATCACGACGGCTTTTCCATGTTTAAAACGGAGGTAAGTCCCTATAATATCGTGGATGCTACTCCCTATGGAAGAGAAATACTGACGGAGCTGGCCGAGGCGTGCCGACGCGAGGGCTTGAAGCTGTGCTTTTATTATTCACATGTTCGTGAGTGGCGTCATCCCATGGCACAGAGTCTTGAGGTGCAGGGCGTGGACTGGTGCGGAAATTTTGGAAATTTTTGGGATTACAGAGACGAGTGGCGTAAGGATTTGCAGACTTATATTGATGAATTTGATAAACCGCAGCTTAAGGAGCTGCTTACCAAGTACGGACCCGTTGGCATTATGTGGTTCGATACGCCTTCTCATATACGCCCGGATCAGGCCGCCGAGTTGATTCGCCTTGTAAGAGAGCTGCAGCCTGAGTGCCTTGTAAACAGCCGTGTTGGTGATGACGAAGGTCTGGATTTCGATTACCTTAGTCTGGCGGACTGTGAAATTCCTGAAACCGCGGTAGGAATGGATTGGGAAACGCCCATGACCATTTGTAATGATTGGGGCTATAATTGCCTTCCCGGAAACAAATACCGTTCCCCCGAAGAGGTTATCCGTCAACTAGTGAATATCGTAAGCTTAGGGGGGAATTACCTCTTGAATGTGGGCCCCGACGGCGACGGCGTTATTCCGGAAGAAGCCCGGGCCTGCTTAGATGAGGTTGGCCGATGGATGGAGGTCAACGGTGAAGCCGTCTACGGGACGAAGGGCTCGCCCTTTGCCGACGCCCCCTTACAGGGGAGAATCACCGCAAAGGGTAACAGGCTGTTTTTTCATGTCTTTGACTGGAAGGAAACAGCGTCCCTCTTTGGCCTGAAAAACCGTGTGAAAAGCTGCAGCCTTCTCTCAGACAGCAGCCATGAGATACGCTTTACTCAGCATATGGATTCTGTATTGGGGTATACCAGGCTAAAGCTGGATCTGCCGGAGCCGCCGCCGGATCCTTATTGCACCGTCATTGTTATTGAGTGCGAGGGCGAGCCGGAGGCCGGTGGGATTATTATCCAGGAGGATGAACGGCCGATACGCCTCTCTGCCTCAAGGGCCAACATCCATAAGACGGCGGAGGACAGCCGCGTAAAGGTATCGCGCTCAGGCGCGTTGCAGGATTGGTTCCATACCGGGGATTGGCTCAGCTGGGAATATATAGCGACTCTTCCGGGAGAATACGAGGTGAAGCTTTCCGTCGCAACAAGCCAATACGGGCAGGAGTGGGATTACGGGCATGAAGTGAAAATCACGGTGAACGGACAAAACCTCTTATGCCGTGTGGAGGAGGAAAAAGCCGGTGGACTGGAAGGAAAACCTCAGATCATCAAGGCAGGCAGGATAAGGCTTGAACAGGCGGGGCGCTATGAAGCGGTTCTTAGGGCTGAAAGCATTTGCTGGAAAAACCTGAAGGGGCTTACCTTTGCATCCCTGGAACTTGTTCCCGTGTGAGAGCATTTGGCCCGTGCTCTCCGGCTTGCAAATAAAAGGTCGTTAAAGCCAGTCCCCTCGTTTTAACTGGATTCGAATCAAAGGTCATTAACTGGAGCCTTGTGGGTTTTTAATGGGGGCGATATAATAC
>JAEXPO010000549.1 GCA_023446675.1 Bacillota bacterium
CTCATGCAGGGGCCGCCGAGGCAGCCTCCCGCACAGGCATTCATTTCAATAAAATAACCGGAAACCTCACCCTTTCGGATGCTGTCCAAAATTTCCATACACCGGTCCACGCCGTCCACACTGATGCACTTGTAGCTTTTCCTGTCCTCCCGTGAAAGGGTGCGTATGATACCGCCGGGAGCCGGATAAAACCGGGCCGACGGGTTTCGGATATTCTTCTGCTCCGATCCGGCAGAAGAAGGGCTTACCCCGTTCTCCTCCATCCACTGCTTAAGCTCCTCGAAGGTAATGGCCGCACTGACCAGCCCCCCCGAAAAAACGTCGTCAGCTTCGTGCTTTTTTGAAATACAGGGCCCGATAAAGATTATTTTGATACGGGTTCCGTATACCTCTCTCATGGTGCGTGCGTGTGCAATCATGGGAGAAACGGTTGGGGTAAGCTGATCAAGAAGGTCCGAATAGTACTTTTCCATTAAAAGGACTACCGAAGGGCAGGCCGACGTGATAATGTTTTTCATTTTCCCTTCACGCAACAGCCTCTCGTACTCCCTGGAAACCTTGGATGCTCCGACAGCGGTCTCCTCCACATGCAAAAAACCAAGCTTTTTAAGTGCCGAGGAAAGGGCGGAAAAATCCCACCCCTTAAAATAGGAGGCAAAGGAGGGAGCGACGGACGCATAAACCTTATCCTTCTTCCCGACGAAGGATTTCACCTTGTCCAAATCGCTTACCACTTCCTTGGCATTCTGAGGGCATATTAAAATACACTTCCCGCAGAGGATGCACTCCTTTTCCATCACCCGTGCCTGATCGTCCTTAAAGGAGATGGACTTAACCGGACATTCCCGGATGCAACGGTAACAGCTTTTGCAATTGGCTTCCTTAAGTTGTATGATTCCCATCAGAGTTTGTCAATTATCCTTTCCTTGAAGATGCTCTCACAGTTCTGCATGGTTAAATTGTCCACCGGCACATCGTCAAAGGTGATACCGATGCCTCCTGTGCAGCGCTGCATGCAGAAGGATGCTTTGAGCTCTACAATTCCGTCCAAACTATAGTCCTGGATGAGCCGTTTATAGGTCTGGATCACACGGTAGGATCCTTTCATGTGGCAGGAGCTGCCAACACAGACCTGAATGACCGACATTTACCATCATCCCTTTCCATGAAAGGCTTCCAGTATCTCACTCCTGAAAAAATCATCCACTCTCTCCCGGGAAAGAGAGAGTACAGGCCCTTCGTCCACCTTAACAGACACGCCGCTGCCGCATTGCTGCAGGCAAAATACGGCTTTAACTTCCACCCGATCGTTGAGGCCGTGCTTTTCTAACAGATCCTGCAAGGCGCTTATGACCGAATAGGAGCCTTTTAAGTGACAGGCGCTTCCAATGCATACGCTGACATTTTTCATACAGGCATGCCTCCCAATTATTTTTTTCGGTAAGAACAGTGCAGTAATTTGTGGGTCTTCCCTTTCAGTATACCACCATAAAGAGCCATAACCATAGGATTTTCTTCCGAACGTTTTATCTGGGACTGCTTATCAGCCTGGTATAGGCCTTGAGCGCGGCTGTGTTTAATTGTGCTGCTGTGAGGGATGGGCTGTCCGGCTCCGCCGATGCAGCCTCCGGTGCAAGCCATAACCTCGACCAAATCGTAATGGGCTTCGCCCTTTTTCATTAGCTCCAAAAGCTTTTCAACATTGGCAAGTCCGTGAACCACCGCCACACGGAGGGTTTTATCCCCAATTACCACCTGGGCCTCCTTGATCCCCTTCATGCCCCGGACACCGGAGAAGGAAAGCTCCTTTAAGGATTCCTGGGTTCTTTCAAGCACACAGCGGCGAAGAACAGCTTCCGCAACCCCACCGGTTACACCAAAGATAACACCTGCGCCTGAGGCCATACCAAAAGGCATGTCAAAAGCCTCCGGCTCCAGCTCGTCAAAGGAAATACCTGCCTCACGGATCATGGATGCAAGCTCCTGAGTGGTAATAACCACATCCACATCCTTTTCGTTTTCACTGACGAATTCAGGGCGGGCCGCCTCGTATTTTTTGGCTGTACAGGGCATAACGGCAACCATCATGGTTTGTCTGGAATCGGCTGCCTTGTTTCCGCGGTAATGCTCCTTAACAACAGAACCGAACATCTGCATGGGAGAACGGCAGGTGGAAATGCTGTCTAAAAGCTCAGGATGCCTTGCTTCAACAAAGCTTACCCAGCCCGGGCAGCAGGAGGTAAACTGAGGTATTTTTTCATTTTTGGTTAATCTTTCTAAAAATTCCTTGGACTCCTCCATGACGGTAAGGTCGGCCGCCATGCTGGTGTCGTAAATTTCATCAAAGCCAAGCTTACGGAGCGCGGCTACAATTTTTCCCGCCACATTCTCACCTGCGGGAAGATGAAACTCCTCACCCAGCGCAACGCGCACAGCGGGAGCAATTTGGGCTACAACACGCATTTCAGGGTTGTGAAGCTTGCGCCATACCCTGTGGGTTTCATTTTTAACAATTAAGGCGCCTGTAGGACAAACAGTGGTGCACTGGCCGCAGTTAATGCAGTCGGATTCCTTGAGCTTGCGGTCAAAGGCAGGCATAACCTGCATTTTGGAGCCTCTGTAGGCAAAATCCAATACGCCCATGCCCTGAATTTCAGAGCACATGCGCACACAGTCACCGCAAAGAATGCACTTGCTGGGATCTCTTACAATGGCTGCACTGCTGTCGTCAACAGGGAGCTTCACTGCGTCGTTTTCAAAGCGCACCCTTTTAATGCCAAAACGGGACGCCAGGTCCTGAAGCCTGCACTTGCCGCTTTTTTCACAGGTGGTGCAATCGCGGCAGTGGCTTGCCAGAAGGAGCTCCAATATCATTTTGCGGTGCTTTTGAAGCTTTGGGGTGTTGGTGTATACCACCATGCCATCCTTGGGAGGCTCGGAGCAGGAGGCCATGATGCCGCCCCTGCTGTCCTCCACCACGCACATGCGGCAGGCGCCGTAAGTGGAAAGCTCGGAATAGTAGCAGAAGGTAGGCAGCTCTACTCCGGCCTTGCGGACAAGCTCCAGTATGTTCTTTTCGTTCTGGAATTCAACACGTTGTCCATCTATGGTCATGATTCCCATAATTTTATTTCCATCCTTTCAATCGAACGCAGGCAGCAGAGTTTATGCCTCCTTAATGGCTCCAAAGGCACAGGAGGTGAGACAGGCGCCGCACTTGATACACTTTTCGGCCTTAATGACATAGGGTTCCTTAATCTTGCCTTCAATGGCCCCTACGGGACATAGCCTTGCGCATTTGGAGCAGCCCTTGCACTTTTCCTTAACAATGACTATCTGCTTCAATGCCTTACAGACACCGGCACGGCAGCGCTTGTGAACAACGTGCTCAATATACTCCTCACGGAAATACTTTAAGGTACTCATAACAGGGTAAGCAGCCGATTTTCCAAGGCCGCAGAGCGCGGTTTTGGTAATGGTGTCGGAAAGCTCCTCCAGAAGCTCCAAATCCTCCATCGTGCCTTTTCCGGCAACAATATTCTCCAGTATTTGAAGCATGCGCTTTGTACCTTCACGGCAGGGAACACATTTTCCGCAGGATTCATTCTGGGTAAAGTTCATGAAGTAGCGGGCGATCTCAACCATACAGGTGTTTTCGTCCATTACAACAAGACCGCCGGAGCCAATCATGGCGCCTACCTTTTTCAGAGAGTCAAAGTCCAGAGGCAAATCCAGATGCTCGTTCGTTAAACAGCCTCCGGAGGGACCCCCAATCTGAACGGCCTTGAAAGCCTTGCCGCCCTTAACACCGCCGCCAATATCGAAAATAACCTCTTTCAGGGGGGTACCCATGGGGACTTCAATCAGACCTGTGTTAACCACATTGCCCGTCATGGCGAAAGCCTTCGTTCCGGGGCTGTTCTCCGGCCCGATGGAACGGAACCACTCAGAACCGTTGGAGATAATGGCAGGCACATTGGCAAAGGTCTCAACATTGTTTAATACCGTAGGCTTAGCCCAAAGGCCCTGTTCAACGGTACGGGGAGGCTTGACGCGGGGCATGCCCCTGTCGCCCTCAATGGATGCGGTAAGGGCGCTGCCTTCACCGCACACAAATGCGCCTGCACCCTGGTTTATGATAATATCAAAACCGAAATCCGTTCCGAGAATATTTTCGCCCAAGAGACCCAGCCTTCTGGCGTTGCTTGCAGCCTCCTTAAGACGCTCAACGGCAAGTGGGTATTCCGCACGAACATAAATATATCCTTCACGAGCACCGGTCGCATAAGCGGCAATCATCATGCCTTCCAGCATTTTATGGGGATCGCCTTCCATGATGCTTCGGTCCATAAAAGCGCCGGGGTCACCCTCGTCACCATTACAGACAACATAACGTACAGGCTCGGCCTGGCGTTTTACCTGGGCCCACTTCCTGCCTGCGGGATAACCGCCGCCCCCACGGCCCCTTAAGTTGGAGTCGTTGACGGTTTTTATAACATCGTCCTGTGTCATATCGAAAAGGGCCTTTGATAAAGCCTGATAGCCGTCCTTTGCGATATATTCCTCTATGGATTCGGCATCGATATGCCCGCAATTCTCCAAAACCATACGGGTTTGCTTTTTATAAAAAGGAATTTCGTCCTGAGACTTTACCACCTCGTCACCATTGCCGTACATGAGGCGGGTAACAGGCTCCTGGCCCAAAATTGTTTTTTCAAATATCTCCTGGCAGTCCTCAAGTGAAACCTTTAAGTACAAATAACCGAAGGGTTCGATGCGAACCAGAGGGCCCATTTCACAAAAGCCATGACATCCGCCCTTTTTAACGCCAACGCCTTCCTTTTCCTCTTTAAGCTCGATGGAAACAAACTGGCCATGCTCCCTGGCAAGCTCCTTAAAGCGTTCATAGATAAGAAGGGAGCCTCCCGCTACACAGCCCGTTCCGGCGCAAACCAGAATTTTTTTCTTTTGCCTGTCCAGGGCTTTTTTCCAGGTTTCCCTCAGATCCAGCAAATCAGCTTTGTTTCTGATTTTCATTGTGCATCCTCCTTCAGCTGTGAAAGCAGAGCATTAGCGCTTTCCGGCGTCATTTTAGCATAAACCTTATCGTTTACGGTAATAACCGGGGCAAGGCCGCAGGCACCCAGACAGGAAACCGTTTCAACGGTAAAAAGCATGTCGTCCGTGGTATGCTTGCTCTCAGAGAGCCCCAGATTTTCACGAAGCGCATTGAGGATGGGGATGGACTTTCTGACATGACAGGCCGTGCCGTCACAAATCTTAATAACGTACTTCCCTTTGGGCTTCAACGAAAAATTTTCATAAAACGTTGCCACACTATAAACCTTTGCCTCGCTAAGGCCAAGCTTTGTTGCCACATGGCACAAAAGGTCGGGGGGAAGATACCTGAATTCCTTCTGAATTTCCTGCATTACGGCGATAAGAGATGACTTCTTACATCCGTACCTTTCAAGAATCGAATCCACCCTTTCATGTTGGGTTGACATGCACATGATTCTGCCTCCTTAAGAATTTCATGCCGCGATCCATCAAACGCTGTTTACTAAACTATTTCGAATGATGTATTTTGTATTTTGTATTTTTTCGAATACATATTGTTAAATCATTAACAATCTCCAAAATAGATTTTAACCGATAGTCAGGATCTTTTGCAACCCTAAAATATGTGGAATTTTTGAAAAGACTAAGTGTTTATTCATTATTAAATACGGTTTATGCAGGATAATAC
>JAEXPO010000574.1 GCA_023446675.1 Bacillota bacterium
ATATTAGAGTCCTTTCATTGATTTTAAAGGAGCAGTACCGGATTACGGGTGTACATAACGGAGAGGAAGCCCTTCGGCTCTTGCAGAACGAAAAATTTCACCTGGTCATTTCAGACGTCATGATGCCGGAAATGTCAGGAATCGAATTGCTGCGTCGTATCCGTCAAAGCTTTTCTATGATAGAGCTGCCGGTTATTCTGGCTACGGTTCGGCCGGGGGAAAAGGATATTGAGCTGGCTTTGCAGAGCGGTGCCAATGATTACATAGCAAAGCCCTTCTCGGCAGAAGAAATTAAAAGCCGTGTCAAAAGCCTGCTTCAGCTGACTCAGGCCATGGCGCTGGCCCTTCACAACGAAAGAGCCTTTCTCCAGGCGCAGATTAAGCCCCATTTTATATATAACGCCATAAGCAATATAATCGCCCTTTGCTATGAAGACGGGCCAAAGGCTGCTGAGCTGCTGAGCCTTTTAAGCCGGTATTTGAGACATATCTTTCAGAGGGATCCTGCTCAAACACTCATCCCTCTGAAGCAGGAAATAGAAATAATTAATATCTATGTGAAAATCGAGAAGCTGCGCTTTGGAGGCAGGCTTAACTATGAAACCTATTTTGACCCCGCCCTCTTGGACAGCGAGGTGAAAATTCCTGCCCTTATCATACAGCCGCTGGTTGAAAACGCCATCCGGCACGGCCTGTTCAACAAAAACGGCGAGGGAAGGGTGTATTTGAGTGTTACGGAGGGTGACGGCTTTATACGGGTCATTGTGGAGGACGATGGTGTGGGAATGAGCGAGGATAAACTGTTCCAGGTACTCAACGACAAAAAGGGAGGCAGCCTGGGTGTAAAAAATATTCAAATGCGAGTGGCATCCTATCCCAATGCTGCCTTTCATATCGATTCGGAGTTGGAGAAGGGGACGCGGTGCGCGCTTTTCCTTCCAAAGGAGCTGATATAGGTGTATAGCGTTATTCTGGTAGAGGACGAAGCCAATATACTCAATCATATGAAAAACAGGATTGCTTCTTTTGACGAATTCAGCCTGAAAGGGGCCTATCTAAAGCCGGAGGATGCCTTGGAGGCCTTTTCGTCCATACTCCCGGATGTGGTGTTTTTGGACATTGAGATGCCCAGAATGAATGGCCTTGAGCTGGCCGGTAAAATGCTGGCCCGTAAAAACAATCTGAAAATTATTTTTACGACGGCCTACGAGCAATATGCCCTGAATGCCTTTGATGTGGAAGCTATTGACTATCTTTTGAAGCCTGTGATGAAGGACGACATTCAGAGAGTTGTTAAAAGGCTCAATAAAGCCATGAGCCTGCCCGATCTCCAAGGGGACTTTGAAAAGGACGGAGAGGCTTTTCCTGTGAGCTGCTTCGGACGGTTTGAAGCCAGGGATAAAAGCGGTTGCCTTGTGAAATGGCCCACTAAAAAGGCGGAAGAGGTTTTTGCCTGTTTTGTAACGCGCCAGGGCCAGTACATCAGCAATTGGGAGCTTTTAGAGCTGTTTTGGGGAGATATTAAAGAGGAAAGAAGCCTTCCTAATTTGTATAATACTGTATACCGTATCAAGGGAGCTATAAAAAACCTTGCATGTACCCCTCAGATCCAGAAAATGAACGAGGGCTACGTTTTAGAAGCAAAGGGGGAGCTGTCGGATTTAGCCTGCTTTTTAAAGCTGGCGGCACAGCTCCTTGACGGAAAGGAGGCCGCGCTGTCCTTGGATACCGCCCGCAGGCTTTTCTTTACGTATACCACACCTCTTTTCGGTGCCAGGGATTATTTGTGGTGCCTTCCTCTTGAAAAGCACCTGGGGATGAGCTTCGGCAAGCTTTGCCGCTTTCTTTTGGACAGCTACGGAAAACAAGGCCGGCTTGAAGAATGCGAGGAGGTTATCCGGCATTATGCCTCCCAGCACATTGAGGATGAGGAGCTTCTGAGGGACTGGCTTGTGTTATTAAGAGCCCAAACAGGCCAGGGTGAAAAGGCGGAGGCTTACCGTCGCTTTTTTAATGAAAAATTGAGAGAAGCGGATTTGCCTCTGCTTTAATCCCCTGCACCGTTTTCCGCAGCGATACTATTCGGGTTAAAACTTCCTTTTGAGAGATTTTTGAGAGAGGCCCCTGCTAAAATGGACTCGATCACTAAGGAAAAGGAAGGGAGAACTAGAAAAACATGCGGATGAGAAAAATATTGGCTCTGGTACTGGCGGCGGTATTAGCGGTGGGTGCAACGCCTCAGACTGTCCATGCCCAAAGCGGACAGATGGTCACCATTGATGTGACACGAAGGGAAACTCAGGATCCTGAGAGCTACACATATACCACGGCAATTAACCAACGCAACGACTTTTTTACCATTGTCAAAAACGGGACCTACCGAATTACAGGTGACAGCAGGGTAAATAACGGCATAACCGAGTCCACCGGAAAAGGCCTTGTGATAGCCGATAATCTCACCGATGTCCATCTTATACTCGATAATACCTATTTATCGGGCAAAAGAAGCTCGGGCCTGGACCTGGGCGAGAATACAAAGGTCACTCTGACGGTTAAGGGTACTGAGAATTTAATTTTCTCCGCCTCAACTGCGGATTTAGCCTATGGAAGCACGGGCATGAAGGGCTATGCGGGCATTCATGTGCCTCCCGGCTCCAGTCTCGTCATTGAAGGCACCCTTGAGGACAAGCTGAAAATTACAGGCGGCAGCTATACGGAAAGAGGCAGCCTCGTATCAGGGGGAGCGGGGATTGGCGGACATGGCCTTGACCTTGGGTACCCCGATGGTGTGCCGGAGGGCTTCGGATCAATTACCATAAACGGAGGAGTCATTGATGCCGGGAGCAGGAACAGCAGTCTTATAGGCGCTTATGGGGCCTGTATCGGATCAGGGGGCGGGGAGATTAATTTCAACCGGGTTTATGGGCAATGGACGGATGAGGACGACGGCGTTCTTACCATAAACGGCGGCGTTATTAATGCCATAGGCTGGGGAAGCTGGTATGACACCGTCACTTCCTACACGGACGCCGGCATTGTCGCGAACCTTGTTATGAACGGCGGTACTCTTTATGCCCTGAAAATTTTAACCTCCGGCGACGAAAAGCCTGTGGTTTACACCGGCGGCTCCATGAAAACAGCTTATTTGGCGGTTCCTCCTGTGAACAGGGCCGGTACGCCGCTTTACATGGCGCAGGTTGCAGTCCTCAATGAAGAAAATCCTTACATTCAGGTGGAAACGCTTCGCCGCAGAACCAATGAGGATATTACCTACACCCTAAGCGGTACGGAGTCCCTCCCGGCAAGAACTGACGAAAGGGGACTCATCTATCTTTGGCTGCCCAAAGACGGCCAATATGAAATCGGAGCCAAGAGCCCCGCACGCAACAAGGACTATGGTACGGGCCTATCCGCTATCGACTCAAACGGAGAACAGATAACGGGCGTACTGGAGCTGCCGGTTGATAATGTGATTAATCTATACGTAGGTAAAAACGGCAGGGATTATACCTGGAACAAAAACACCAGGGTTTTTACAATTGAAAAAAACGGAGAGTACAAGGTTATTGGTGCATCGGATAATTATGCCGGCATGAGTGTCACAGATGCTTCCGGAGGCAGAATCGTCGTAGCGGAGGGGCTTGCGGATGTCACTGTGAGCCTGGCCTTCCTCAGGTTAACCACCTGGGCGGGGCCGGCGCTGGATATTGGGTCAGAGGCAAAAGTAAAGCTTCTGTTGGAGCCGGGGACAAATAACTATTTCAATGTTCAGGGAAACCTCTATGGGGCTGTACGGGTTTCGCCCGAGGCGGAGCTCGTTGTTGACAATGCAGGCAGCCAGCTTGGAGTTCTCAATGCCCAGGGCGGCTATCTGCCTGCCTCCGGGGAAACGCCTGCTGCCGCGGGCGCCGGTATAGGAGGCAACGCCGGTGAGACCCCCGGAAAAATCATTATTAACAACGGAAGAATCATTTCCTCCGGCGGAAGCTCCTGGGGGAACGAAGGGGTGGCCGGAGCCGATATCGGCGCGGGCTCAGGTGCGCCCGGCGGTGAAGTGGTTGTTAATGGCGGCTGGATTTATCTGCACCACTACAAGCAGGCCAATAACTCTATTGGAAGCGGAACCGGTGCCGCAGGCGGACGGATTGAAATAAACGGCGGATCGATCTGGGCCCAGTATTATACGGGGGAACTCGTCAATAGCAGGCCTTTCTATACCTTTGGCAAGCTGGCAGGAACGGCGGTTATTGAGTCCCGCGCCTCCGTCTTCGCGGAAACCGACAACGGTAATGCCGCCGAAAACGGAAAAGGGCAGAAGGTTTACCGGACAGTCATTCAGCTTCTGGATGAGACGGATGCGCCCATCGTTGGCGAGGAAGTTGAGCTTGCCGAAGGAGCGGTGTATACAGACGAAAATGGGAAAGTATACCTGTGGCTTCCCGAGGGAAGCTACTATCCCGATATTCACGGCTTTCCCGGCGGCCCGGTAATTGTGGCTGACGATGGCGGCACGGAGCCGGAGGTATTGGTTTTGAAGAAAAAGGCCAATGTATTCCGGGTGGTTTTTGACAGTATGGGAGGCTCCGCCGTTTCCCCGCTCAACAATATTTCCTCCGAGACTTTAATCCAAGTACCGGAAAATCCTGTAAAGGACGGCTTTGTTTTTGGCGGATGGTATAAGGACGGAGCTTTTGAAAACCAATGGAGCTTTGAATCCGATAAGGTCACAAGCGACGTTACCCTCTATGCCAAATGGACTTTGTCCCAGGCAGAGCAGGATTCGCAGATCTCCCCTCAAAGCGCACGCTTTGACAGGAAGGCTGAAAATCAGGCGGATATAGCTGTTCAATTAACACTTAACGGAAACACCCTTGCCGC
>JAEXPO010000587.1 GCA_023446675.1 Bacillota bacterium
GTGCAGCGAAGGCTTCAATCCATCGGCCTTGCACCCTTCTGCCTGGAGCTTCATTCCAACAAGGCCCGGAAAAGAGATGTTTTAAGCCAGCTGGAAGAGACCCTGAATATTGGGCGCTTTGCTTCCCCGGAGGATTACGAAGCGCGGGCACAAAGGCTTTACACTCTGCGGGAGGAGCTTAACGAGGTGGTTGATGCGGTTCACCGCAAAAGAGAGCCGGGCTTTTCCCTTTATGATTGCCTCACCCGTTTTGAGCAGTACAGGGATTTGCCTGCTTGTATCACCTTTACTTCCGAACAGATCAAAGCTCTGGCACCGGATAGCTACACAAGCTGGCAGGAGCTTTTAAGCAGCCTGGAGGTAGCCGGCACCGAGTGCGGAGGCGCATTCGGCCATCCTCTTGCCGAATGGAACGTGCCTGCCTATACCAATGCCCTGAGGCAGGAGCTAATCAGCCTGGCTGCCAACTTTAAAACCGTTTTGTCAGCGCTTCCGGATCTGGCTTCCGCCTTATCGGAACAGATAAATGCCGTGAAGCCCCTTACCTATGGCCGTCTGGGAACTCTGGCAGAGCTTGGGTCGCTATTTATTAAGCTTGAGCACATGCCCTCGCCTCTTCCCCTTTACGGTGAGCTGGCCCTTTTGGGAGAGCGTCTGAAGCAAACCTGCCAGAGGGGCCGAACCCGGGACGATGCTGAAAAAGGGCTGCTGGCCCGTTTCACCCCCTCCATACTGGAGTTTAATGAATCCGGCGCACGCCAGGCTTTGAAAGCCGCGGATGAAAAATGGTTTCTCCCCAAGCTCCTGGGCAGGCAAAGGGTTCTTAAAGCCCTCCGGGCCAATGCCCTCAAACCGTCGGACATTGAGGGCGACAGTCTTGAAGCACTCCTTGACGAAATTGCCGAGTACCAGGGCGCTCAGCGGGATGTTAAGGAACAGGAAGGTCTTTTCTCGCCGCTGTTCGGACTTTTATGGAACGCAGGCCGGGGGGACTGGAATAAGCTGGAGCTGGTTTACACACAGGCTCTTGCCCTTAACCGGCTGCTTGGAGCACTAAGCGGCAACGGCTCGGAAAAGCAGGAAAGCCTGCGTCATGTCGCCCATGAGCTTTTAAGCGATCTTTCAGGCTTTCAAAACCGCAGCGCTTCCCTTCTTAAAGGCCTGTCGGAAGGCTTTGTGAAGCTGGAAGCTCTTAAAAAGGCGCTTTCCGAAAAGGGCGGCGTTGATTTTGCCCGGCTTACAAATGCCGATACACCACTTGAGGAGCTCCTCAATGGGGCAGAACGCTGGACGGAAGGCCTGGCAGGCCTTCGAAGCTGGTCTTCCTACCTGGGAGTAAAAGATAGGCTTAAGGAAGCCGGAATTGCCGAAGCAGCCCTGGCCTATGAAAAGGGGCTTCTGACAGAAGCCCAGATTCTTCCCGCCTTTCAGCGGGGACTTTTCATGGCCTGCGCCAATGAATGGATTGATGACGACAGCATACTTAATCAATTCAGCGGACCTCTTTTTGAGAATAAGGTTCAGCGCCTTAATGAGATCACGGCAGAATTTGAGCATCTCACCCAAAATGAGCTTGCCGCCCGGCTTTCAGCCAAGATTCCCGTATTGTCCGGCAATGTGGCCAACTCCTCTGAA
Organism: Bacillota bacterium; assembly: GCA_023446675.1. Classification (GTDB taxonomy): domain Bacteria; phylum Bacillota; class Clostridia; order DSM-8532; family DSM-8532; genus DTU059. The sequence continues at coordinate 1,636 of JAEXPO010000587.1, forward strand.
ATCGGCATTCTGCAAAAGGCCATCCGAAGCGGAGGCCGTATGGTTTCTATACGACGGCTTTTTGACAGCATTCCAAACCTTTTGAGGAAGCTTTGCCCCTGCATGCTCATGAGCCCTATTTCGGTGGCCCAGTACCTGGATCCCAAATTTCCGCCCTTCGACCTTATTGTTTTTGACGAAGCCTCCCAGCTTCCCACCTGCGAGGCTGTCGGCGCCATTGCAAGAGGCCGCAACCTCATTGTGGTAGGCGATCCCAAGCAGCTTCCTCCCACCAGCTTTTTCAATGTAAACAGGGTGGATGAAGAGAACTTTGAGCAGGAGGATTTGGAAAGCATCCTGGATGACTGCCTGGCTCTTTCCATGCCTCAGGAGCATCTTTTGTGGCATTACCGCTCCCGCCATGAAAGCCTCATTGCCTTTTCCAATATGCATTACTATGAAAACAGGCTCTTTACCTTCCCCTCTCCCAACGATCACATTTCCGAGGTGGTGTTCGTTCCCGTGGAGGGCTACTATGACCGGGGAAAAACCAAGCAGAACCGTGGAGAAGCCCAGGCCGTGGTGGATGAAATTGTCCGGCGGCTTTCCCATCCGGAGCTTCGCAGGCTCAGTATCGGCGTAGTCACCTTCAGCTCCGTTCAGCAAAACCTTATTGACGATTTGCTTCAGGAGGCCTTTGCCAAAAACCCTGAGCTTGAGGAAATAAATACCAACTCCCATGAGCCGCTATTCATAAAAAATCTTGAAAATGTCCAGGGCGACGAACGGGATGTTATCCTGTTCTCCATAGGCTACGGCCCGGATGAAACAGGCAAGGTTACCCTGAATTTCGGCCCCCTCAACCGTGAGGGCGGCTGGCGACGGCTCAATGTAGTCGTTTCCCGCGCCCGTCACCGCATGATGGTCTTTTCGGCCCTTCGCCCCGAGCAAGTGGAT
>JAEXPO010000619.1 GCA_023446675.1 Bacillota bacterium
GCTTAATCATGCTCCCCTGCGGTTAATTCCGCATGTCCGCCAGTTGCATGATGTTTTATTTTATAAGGCCCTGCCGCATACGTTCAAGGCCGTTGGATACAAAAAAAGTATATAAGACCAAGCTGCTGCTGTCAACCTGAAACCTTTGGGCCAGTTGTGTCTGCTCCATACGGACCGCTGCCTGCGCAAAACGTCGAAACCTGCCGTATGCCGTCATCATAAGCAGATTAAATGACTGTTAAGATTACAAATTAATGATATATTTGCAATAGAGTTGAAAGGTATAAATAAGTTATGATAAGATAACTAGAGGAAAAGGGCATGAATCATGTCGAAAAGAGGAGAATCCAATGAGTAGCGTGATAAAGTTAAATGCGTCCGTCTACACGCGTGTCGGATACGCAAGAGAGAAAAACACGAACTCTTTTTATCTGAACGGAAAATTTGCATCCGAACAGCATATAGAAAATGTACAGGCCGCTTTGGAGAACAGAGGGGAAGAATACCTCTTTGCCGTTGCGGATAATATGATATGCGAAGATAAGGACCTTGAAGCCAATTTGTCCATCCTCAAGGAACTGGGCCGGTTTCATGAAAAAATTGTGGTCAGCGGCGCCGATGTGGAATCCAAGGCCGAGGAGCTGGAATCCAGGGTTGGCGAAGCGGAACGATTGATTGAAAGCTATCTTGATATAAAAAAGGTTCCTGAATCGGACCTGAAAAGGAAAACCGGTTTTGGAGGCATTCTTCTTTCCGAAGGCCGTCTGGTGGCCGTAACCCATGGCAATTGCCGCATTTTCAGGATGCATGAGGGTATGTTCCGAGCTATGGCATCCTCCGTTTCCCGTGCCAAACGCAATATTGACTCACGTAAATTGTCCGATGAGGATGAGGAAGAGTATGAGGGCCAGGAGGAAGGCGACAACATTATACTTCCCGGCTATGAGAATAAAAACGATTCGGTTCTTTCGGATTATTATGAGCTTTCACCAGGGGATATGATTTTAATTTGCAGCAACGGACTTCATATGGCTCTGGGAGAAGAAAAGATTGAAGACATTCTTTCTCTGAGAAGCGACAGCAGCTTCATTTCTCACAAGCTGGTGGACGAGGCCATGAAAAGAAACTTTGAAGGCGATTTGACGGCCATGGTCATCGAGGTTGAGAAAATTTCCGATAACGGAAATGCACCTGTACGAAAATCCGCTCCCACCAGGCAGCAAACCATGAAAACAAAAGTGGACAAGCTTAATAAGGCGCCTGCCGTTACTTATAAATACAATCGCAAGCAGTCCTCAAAGCACCAAAGCGCCGTGTTTATGGTACTGGTAGTACTCACCACAGGCGTATTAATTGTTCTTTTATTCCTTATGATTGCATCCCTTATGAATACGGGGAAGGAAGGCATAAACACCAATACACCCACGCCTACCTCTTCCTATTCACCCACCCCCACGCCCACGGAAACGGCTACTCCGGAGCCTACACCCACACCGACGCCTACTCCCACACCCACACCGCAGGAAACCATTCATAAAGTGGCGGCGGGAGAAAGCATTAACTCCATTGTGCGCAAGTACTACGGGGATACGGCGTTGGTGGACAAGCTGTGTAAGTATAACAACATTACCGAGCCTGATAAAATCCAGATTAACCAGGAAATCAAGATTCCGCCTAAGGAAGTTTTGGCAAGTTATTAAAAAGCATAAAGCAAAAAGGGGGAGAGCAGCACGCTTTCCCTCTTTTAGTTTGTAGGCCTTTGCTTAAGCAAATCCGGCTAAAAGGAAAAGGGTACGTTGCCCTGGGCTTTTGATTGTGCTAGGCTTCCAGGGAAGCTACCTGACATAAAATGGAAATAACTTGAATTTTATTTATGCATTAACTTGTAACAGGCTTAATAAAACGAAACATTAACGGCTATTGAGCAGTCGGTATTCAAGCGGTGTTACCCCAGTGAGAGTTTTGAATTTCCGTGTGAAATTGGACTGATCCTGATAACCCACAAGCTCGACGATTTCCTGAATGCTGAGCTGAGTTCCGGTCAGCAGGTTTTTTGCGTGTGCCATACGGATTTTCATAGCCGTGTCCCATATGGTGCTGCCTACCTCTTGCTTAAAGCGCTTATTAAGGCTGGTCTGGGAAATCTGAAAATGATCCGCCATTTCAGCCACCGAAAAGTGGCTTTTAAGAGCGTTTTCATTAAGATATTGAACATAAATCTCCTGCATGCCGGGAAGGCGTTCCCGACTTGCTTGAACAAAGCCGCACAACTTGCGGGCAAGGCTGTTGACTGCATTTATAAGTACTTCTGGATCACCTGTGTGTAGAAGATTGTATAAATCGTCCCCGTGCAGGGCAGCAGATACCCTGCAATGCTTCCTTACGTCCTGTGCCGCCTGGCTGAGGGCTTCATACCAGAAAAGGCGCAGCATGGAATAATAGGTCTTTGCCTCCTTGAGCCGCTGGTGAATGAGGCCTATATGATTCAGAGTGGATTCCAGTTCACCCCCACGAATGGCTTGACGTAGGCCCATGGCCATTTCACCCCACTGCTCCTGCCAGGAGGACGGCGCTTCAAAGAGATGACCGTGAATAAGAATTTCATCGGAACCGGTGCCTACGGAGTATTCCAGGGCTATCTGGGCCTCAATAAGGGATTTTCCGGCTTCTCCCGCCGTTCCGATACCAACTGCACCGTGGGGCTGAAAGAGATCCGCAAGCTTCATGACATAGTCCTGGACAAGCTTATTGTCGGAGATGAGGTCCAGGTTGGAAGAAAGCAGAAGAAGGATGAGCTGTCCCTGTTTCATACCGGACATGCTCATTATCTGGAAGGGATTCTGGGGATTATTGGAGAAGGCATTAAGCCTGCGGGTGCGGAATTCCCTTTCAAGCCCGGTACCGTCCAGGTCATTTATTAAAACCACACGTATGGCCATTTCACTGGGATTATAGCCAAGGGATTCCACAAGAGAACCCTCCTGACTCCAAACGATAGGTTCTCCTGAGAGAATACGGTAGGCCAGATGCTCCTTCAGGGCATCCTGATTAAGAAGTGATCGGTTTTCCAGCCTGTTTTTTTCGTTGAGCAGACAGGCAAAGGATTCCCGGATCTGATCCAGCTCGTTAAGGCTTTCCTTAGAAAGGGGAATAGTGCTTCCGATCTCGCTTTTCAGCCGTTTGATGGGATTATAATTGTAATGTGTAAGAAGGATGAGTACCAGGGTCCCTGCAATTAAGGTCGCCAGTATAAACAGGCAGGAGATGGCCCGGGCATGATCAAGGCTGCGGTTGATCGTGGTCATTGGAAATACGCTGGCATACTTCCACGTAAACGATTGGGATGAGGTGAAGGTGGCCAAATAGCGCTGACCGTGATCTCCTTTTAAAATTACAGCCTCCATTTCATCCGCACCTCCCTTAATAAGGCCGGCAATTTCGTTGTCGGAAGCGGAATTCCGTCCTGGGGAAGCAAAAAGAATATCTCCACCGTCCGTAACAATATAGGACGAGGTGCTGTCATTCCCGGTTTTCGAGGCAATAAGCCTGTTTATCTGTGTGGAGTTGACCATAAAGATGGCAGTGCCGTACTGCCCCACACCGTAGGAGAATTGAAGGGGGAATGAAAATATAAGGTATTCTCCTGCATTGTTACCGTTTATCATGACCTTGGAAACACGCCGTACCTCAGGCGTGCCTTTTGGTGCGGCCTTATCTGTGTACCCTGCCATATCCAGCCCCTCTATGGTGTATACCGCATTAAAGGTATCGGTGGTATAAGAGCCCTTCTGGGTATAGAAAAAATGCTCACCCCGATAGGCGATGATGATATCGCTGATAAAGGAATTGGTCAGGGTGTAATTTTGAAGAAGTTCCCCGGCGACATTGCTTTTTAAGGGATTTTCAAAAAAGCGGAAGGGGCGCAGATCCTCCTGC
>JAEXPO010000628.1 GCA_023446675.1 Bacillota bacterium
CCTTAAGGCTGTCCTCGTAAATAAAGGGGTGATAGGCCTGCATGATATGAAAGCCGAGATCATGGAGCTCCTTAAGCATTTCCTCAGGATTTTTCCAGTTCTTTTCGTCCCATTCCATATCGCCGAACTGATTGAACCACAGCCAGTCCAGAACCAGCGTGTCGCAGGGAATACCTTTTTCGCGGTAGTCTCTGGCAAGCTTTAAAAATTCCTCGCTGCTCCGGTACCTGTTTTTGCTCTGCATATAGCCGAAGGCCCATTTGGGGGGCATGGGGGCGGCTCCGGTAAGCTGGGTATAGCCGCGGATGGCCTCGTCGCAGCTTCTCATGACAAGAAAAACGTCCATGCGGTCGTTTTCCAGTATAAGGGCCAGATCCGTGGGGTCCTCCTCGCCGGAATTAACACCCCAGTCCCAGGGGCCCTTGGAGCGTTCAATACTGTGAGCCGGAGGGGGATTGGATACCTTTGCGGCGCCTACGGCAAAGCGGGAAGGCCAGCCGTTGTTTAAAAGAAGGCCGTAGCCTGAGGTTGAAAGATAGAAGGGCAGGGCGGCATTGGCGCAGACATGAAGTCCGCCCCATTCATTCCACATGCGGCGTTCGTGATCACGCTGGTTCACAAGGCCCATGGGATCCTGTCCCAGACCGAATATTTTCTCTTCGGGGGTAAGCGCCAGACGAAGAACGGTTCTGTCCTCCTCGGCATCACCGAAGGCGGAGGTTTTGGTCTTTACAATAAGACGGCCGTCCAGGGTTCTGGCCTCCAGTTGAAAGGGCTTAAAGCCGATTAGCAGAACGAAGGTGCCGGTGTCCACCTTAAGGCCTTTGGTTTCCTCTGTTACCCGGAAGCAGTCCGCGGCACTGGTGTGTTCCACCACCATTTTATCCGGGTCCTCAATAAGGGTTTCGCCCTTATTGAATCTGAGCCTCAGGATATCCTTTTCTGTAAAGGAAAGCCCAATGACTGCCTTTTTTCCACAGCTCAAAACAAGCTCATTCTCTTTCCGGCTCCAGCCGGTAATGGTATTGAGTCTCATCATTTGCTCCTCGCTTTATTTTATTTATAGGGAATTATCCTTTTATGGATCCAATCATGACGCCTTTTACGAAATATTTCTGAAGGAAGGGATAAAGAGCCAGAATGGGAAGGGTTGCCACAATGATGGTGGCGTATTTGACTGTTTCAGCAACCTGCATCTTATCGAAGCTTTCCACGGAGGTGGTCATGCTCTGGGTGCTGTTCTGTATGAGGATTTCGCGAAGTATAACCTGAAGAGGAAGAAGATCTCTGTTCTGGATATACAAGGATGCGTTAAACCAGGCGTTCCAGTGTCCGACGCCGTAAAAGAGAGTCATAACGGCAATAACCGGTTTGGCAAGGGGAACGAAAATCCTGAAAAGCACAATAAAGTCATGGGCTCCGTCAATCTTTGCCGATTCCTCCATTGCCACGGGGATACCTGCAAAAAAGGTACGCATGATAATAAGGTTATAGGCGGAAACAGCGCCGGGCAGTATCATAACCCAGGGGGTATTGGCAATTCCCAGCAGATTGTTGATAAGAATATAGGTGGGAACAAGGCCTCCGTTAAAATACATGGTGAAGGTGATGAAGAGCATGAGTGCGCCCCTCAGCTTGTTCTGCTGGCGTGAGAGGGCATAGGCTGCCAGGGTTGTCAGAAGCAGATTTAACAGGGTCGCCGCCACCACATAAAAGATGGTGTTCCTGTAGCCTGTGAAGATATAGGGATTTGCAAAAACCAATTCATAGGATTGAAGGGAAAAGCCTTTTGGGAAAAAGAGCAGTCCCCGGTGAGATGCGATTGCGGACGAATTGGAAAGCGAAGCGGCAAGAATATGGATCATGGGGTATACGCATATAAAGGTAAGTACGATAAGTATAATGGCATTAACGCCGGAGAAAATTCGTTCGGACAATGATTTTTTTATAGTCATGTTATAGCGCCTCCTTTCCTTTACCAGAGACTGGTTTGTGTGGCTTTTTTGCTTATAAAGTTGACCGTTAAAAGCAGAACAAAGTTTATAACCGAGTTAAATAATCCGACGGCCGAGCTGAAGGAGAAGCTGGCTTCCAAAATACCTCTCCTGTAAACAAAGGTTGAAATAACATCGGCTGTTTCATAGGTGAGGGGATTGTAAAGGAGCATGACTTTTTCCACGCCGATATTCATCATTTGGCCGATACGGAGAATTAGCATAATCATGATGGTAGGAAGAAGATTGGGCAGGGTGATGTACCAAACCTGCTTGAGCTTGCTCGCCCCGTCAATAAGAGCCGATTCGTACTGCTCCTGGTCAATTGAGGTGAGAGCCGAAAGATAAACAATGGAGCCCCAGCCGACTCCCTGCCAGATGCCGCTTGCCACATAGACACCCTGAAACAGCTCGGGCTTTTGCAGAAAAGCAATGGCATCCAGGCCGAACATAGACCGTAGGTCATTAAAAAGTCCGCCCAGGCTGGAGAACTCGAAAATCAAGCCGCACAGAACCACCTGGGATACAAAGTGGGGCATGTAGGAAAGGGTTTGAACCGTTTTTTTGAAAAACCGGTTATTGACCTCATTAATCATCAAAGCCAGTAAAATAGGTGCGGGAAAACCAAAAACCAAATCCTTCAGGTTAATTAAAAGTGTGTTTCGGACAACACGTTCGAAGTGTCTGCTCTCAAAAAAGGAAATAAAATGCTTGAAGCCTATCCAGGGGCTGCCCTCAATACCCAGTCCCGGGCTGAAGTTTTTAAAGGCGATTTGAGCGCCGTACATGGGCTGGTAATGAAAGATGAGAAAGAAAACAACTATCGGAAGAAGCATGATATAGAGCAACCCGTTTTTCTTCAGGTCATTTCCGATGCGGGTCGTAAGCTTAGGTTTCACTACTTTCGGAGGAGTGCTGCCGATAGTCGAAGAATGAGCCATAATATCCGTCCTTTCCTATACACAGCGTCCTTCAAAGAGGCTGTGATTTTAAGAGAACGCCAACCGGGGTTGGCGTTCTCTTGTCCATCCATTGAATTTAAGAACCAATCCCGGAGGATTAGCGATTATTAAAATTGTCGAAGGTCTTTTGCTGAATTTCGATAGCTTCCTCAATACCCATGCTCTTCAAGGTGTCGAGGTACTTGTCGTAATTGTCGAAGGATTCCACACCCATAATGAATTTCAGGATCATTTCATCCACATAGGTGTAAACCTCGTTGAGAATATCGGCCTGGGCTGCACTGTACTCGGCGTCCACAGTAAGTGAAGGCAAGCTTCTGTCCGTGGAGGCTGCGGCCCAAATCACGTCTCTGGCTTCTCTTTGGATGGGATGGCTTGCACGGGCATTCATGACCGCAAGGTCAGGCATGTGAGCGCCGGTATTGCCTGCTGCGCGGGCATAGTAGGCGATAGCGCGGGTAATATCCCAGCCGTTGGGGTTGTTGAGAATCAGGTCTGTGAACTGAACTTCACCGTTAACAAGGTTGTAGGTGAGGCCTTCCACGCCGTTGTTGTAAAGCCTGTGGCCTTCGGTAGTGTAAGCAAAATCAAACCAGCGGGTGGTTTCAACGGGATATTTGTTAGTTGTTGTGATGTTGGCGCCGGTGGTTAAAACAATGTCCTTAAGACCGCCGGTGTAGTTGTAGGATTTGCCTGAATTGGTATCGGTCGGGTAGGGCAGCGCTGCAATTTCCCAATCGGGCTCATCCTCGTCGCAATACTTGGTGAAGCGGCCCATGTCGCCCATAAGGCCTGCGAACCAGGTACCTGCCTGATTTCCGAAGATCTTGGCGTCGAACATGGTCTTATCCGTGGTAGCGAACTCCGGATCGATAAGGCCTTCATTGTACCACTTGTTCATGGTCATGAGGTATTCCTTCCACTCGGGCTCAAAAGGTCCGAATTTCACGGTACCGTCAACATGGTAGAACTTCATGTTGACGCCGAAGCCGGAAGCGAACACATTGATGTTGTCATTGGCGCTGTTGACGCTGGCACCCTTGGAGATGAAAGGAATTTCATCGTTAGGATCCCCGTTGCCGTTGGCGTCTCCGTTTTTAATGGCTGTGAGAACCTGGTACCATTCGTCAATGGTGGTAGGATCCGACAGACCCAGCCTTTGGAGCCAGTCCCTTCTGTATTGAGGACCAATCATGATTTTGGCTGCTACAGCGTCGCCGTAATAGAAGCCTGTCATCATGTAATGGCGTCCGTCATTGGTCATGGACTGTAGGGCGCCTTCGGGGGTTTCGGCAAGAATCTTCTGATAGTTGGGAGCGTAATTGGCGATGAGATCCGTCATATCAATGATGATCCCGTCGTTTAAGGCCTTTTCAGGTCCGCCGGGACGCTGCATCCAGTTCTGCTCGATGATGTCAGGCAGGTTGTTGGAGGCAATCATAAGATTGAACTGCTCCTTGGCCGATTCTTCAACGGGATGCTGGTATTCGATGTGGATATTGGTTTTTTCCTCCAGAACCTTTGACATGGCCAATTCATTAAAGTCCTTGATAACCGATGTGTATTTCTCATTCAGCGGAACCCAGTAAGTCAAAGTGATTTTCTCTTTAACAATAGGATAGGTTCCGTTTTCAGTTAAGTTGGGGTTGGCTTCCGGTGTGGGGGAGCCTGAATTTGTGGCGGGAGAAGTACCCGGTGATGTGGAGGGCGCAGCCCCTCCGCATCCTGCCAGCATTGTCGCAGCCAATACGGCAGAGATGATGGTTTTCCCCATTTTTTTCATAGTTAAACCTCCTGAATAATTAAAGTGCAGGCAGTAGAAACAAAAAACGTTTCCGCCGATTAAAGCGGAGACTTCCGCCAAATTAAAGCGGAGACTTCCGCCAAATTAATGCGGAGACTTCCGCTAGATAAGGCGGAGACTTCCCCGCAATGCAGCGGAGGACAGGGGATAATGCGAAGTTACGGCCGTAACCTGTCACGGCCTAATCATATGAAACCTTCCCCCGAATGTAAATAGATGCTTTTACGCACAACCGTCTAAAAGTTAAGAAACGGGGATTTACATTTTTCCGGCGGGCATACCGTTTTAAATATGGAGGCTGAAAAGGCCTGTAATAAAAAGAAGCTATCGTGTTTATAAAATGTAAGTTATACCTTGCCTTTGCTCTGCTGCCTGTATTGGCCGGGGGTCAGCCCTTCTATTTTCTTAAAAACCCGTATGAGGCTGAGGTCGCTTCCAAAGCCCACCGCCTCGGCTATCTGGCTGATGCTGGAGTCGGTCTGGCGAAGAAGCTCCTTGGCCTTATTAACCCGGATGGAGGAGAAGTAAGCAGACATTTTTTCGCCGACCTGTTCGTGAAAGAAATTGGACAGGTAATTTGGGGAGATGCCAAAGTGATCGGCAATCATGGTCTGGCTTAGCTTTTCATCTCCGTAAGCCTTGTCGATAAAGCCTAAAACAGAGGCCTTCAGCTCGTCATTGTGGCTTCGCTTATTGTTGTTGATATACTCGCATATCTGCCGGAACATATCCAGAAGCATGTCCTGGGCCTGATAAATGGTTTCATACTGGAGGAGCTTTTCCACCGGATTGGATTTTCCGAAAATCAAATCATAATCCAGATTTAGAAGATCCAGAAGCTTAATGGCCGTACTTATTATATCGAAAACCAGGCACTTTCCTACCGACAGAGGCAGCTTTCTGCGCTGGAAATTCTCGCTGAACAGGTCCTTAAGTATTCGTTCCGCCTTGGCGTAATCCCCTGAGCGGACAAAGTTAATGAGATGGTTTTCAGTATCCGTAGGATAATGGTAGTAAGAGGTGGTGTGGTTGATTTCATCGGCAAAGATGATGGCGCTGACGCCCTTAATCATCCGGTAATCCAGTGCATGGAGGGCATCCAGGTAGGAGGTGTGGATGGCGTCGATGCCTTTTCCTGTTTTACCGATGCTGATGGACATAATAATTTTAAAATAAGCCTCAATTTCATACTTGGTCCGTTCCACCAAAGCCAGGATTTTCTCTCTGGCTTCCTTCGGGTTCATGGAGGGCAGATTTAAAATGAGGCACATGGTATCGGCCTCGGTTTCCACACAGCAGCCAAAGCCGATGGAACCGGCCAGCTCCTCGCTGATATTGCTGAGAATAAGCCGGACATAATTGCGTTCCTCCTCGGAGTTGTCAGAAACGAAATGGCTGGCATCCTCAACCCTCATGAGTATTACAACGTAATCCTCGTCCTTGAAGGAAAGGCTGTAGGACTGGAGCGCTTCTTTTAGCTCCTGACCGTCCTTTATAAAGCCGTTGATGAGCTTGAGCAGAAAGGTGGAACGGAAAAGGGGCTTGTAGCGCCGCATCTCAGCACTGAACTGCTGATTTTTATTGGTTATTCGCTCCACGGAGCGCTCGATGTAGCGGAATGCGTTAAGCTCCTCGCTTTCCTCGGCATCCTCGTCAAACTGCCGGGCGATGTTTTGAATGGGCTTGTAATTCCTGTAGGTTAAGAAAAATATTATCGCCAGGGCCAGAATGACGCAAATGTAAATAGCTATCTGGGAAAAACGCCGCATGGCGTCCAGATCCTCCTGGAGGATGCTTTTGGGGAAGGCGGTGATATAAGTGAGGCCCGTTTCCTTTGAGTTCATATAGGTATAAACATAATCCACCTGGCCGATTTTGCCGGTAAGCTCACCCTTGGCTTCCTTCTCAACGGAAAAATCTGCAGGAAGACTGCTCAGTGCATTGGGTGATGAAAAGAAAATCTCGTTATTGCTGTTAAGAACGTAGGCCATTCCGCCGTCCAGCTCCTCCGCACTGGAAAGAAGGCTCTCAAAATTAGTGAGGTCCACAAGAATGCAGATATTCCCTACCGGCCCTGTTTTTGAGGTTACCGATAAGGATTTCCAGAAAGCCATGGTTTGTCTGGGCTGGCTGCTGACCGATTTTGTGAGGGTCTCCACGAAAAGCCCGCTGTGGGTGGCTTCCAGATAGGTTTGGCGCCAATGGTCATAATCCGTATCCCCCTCTACGAAGCTGTTGAAGTAAAACTCCGGACTGCAGGAGGAGGAGGAAGTGACAATATAGTCCATGTTTGTAAAGTAAACGAAAAAGCTGTCTATAAAGGGTGTTATGTTTTTGTAGGATGAAAAATCCTTCAACAGATTGACCAATGTCATGCGTTTGCTTCCGTTTAATGCACCGCTGGTATACATAAGCTTCACGGTCTGCTGATTAACCAGAATCTGGTTGGTTAGCTGATCGATTTCGTTAAGCCTGTCGTCCACGGTATTCTGCATTTGACGGAGTACCGCAAAATTGGAGTCAATGATTTTATCCTTGAGAACACTTTCTGATTGGAAATAAATGGTTCCTGTAAGGATTAGCGGAATGATCAGTACTATCATATAAGAAATAAAAATAATCATGAACAGATTCCTGAAACGCAGGTTTCTTTTCCGCATAGTAGGACTCCTTTCGGCATAACGACGAAACGGCGCATGATGAAGATTTAAGGTTGCATAGCCAAGTATGAGCATGTGTCTTTCAGCATGTGTATTATAGCATGTGTCCCGTAAATTAGCTATATTACACAAAGGGATGCTGGGGGATTATGGTTATTTTGACGAAGCCGTAAAAACTCCTCTAATACTCTGTTTCAAAGGCTTCCAGGTTTCTGAAGGGCTCTTTTTTACCGGATTAATATGTAAAAGTGATGCTCCTGTTAAAAAAATCTATGTCCCCTTTCATAAGAAAAAAGTAAAGGCCTGTAATAATCAAAATATACATTATTATTCAGGGCTTCTATAATGGTACTGACTTTATCAATACCGTCAGGCCGGAATTTTTTTTGGAAAATTCCGTAAGCGTAATTAAGGAAGGACGACTATGGAAGATTTGTTATGGTGGAAAAAGCCCCTGCGGGTTTTGCAGACCAATTTGCAGGTTAAGGATACGCCGCTTATGAATGCGGCTAAAATGGCCGAAGACACTGAAAAAAGCGGCTCCAATGCCCTGGTCATCAATGTGGGGGGGATTTATGCCTGGTACCCCAGCAAGGTCCCCTGCCACCATGTGAATGAATTCCTGCCGAAGAATGGGGATTTGCTTAAGGATATCCTGGAGGAATGCCATAAGCGAAACATCCGGGTTATCGCCCGTTTTGATTTCAGCAAGACAGAGGATAAAACCTACGCCATGCACCCCGAGTGGTTTGTCCGCTTTTTTGACGGGTCAACCCGCATTTACGGCAAGGACCGGCCGGGAGCCTGGTCTCTTCTTGTGACCACCTGCTTAAACGCGGGATACAGGAATGAAGAGGTAGCTGTTCCCGTAGTGGAAGAGGTTCTGGAGAATTACGCTATCGACGGTATTTTTTTTAATGCCCCCCATTATGAATTCTGCCGCTGCGACGCGTGCCAGCAGAAGTACCTTAAAACCTACGGCGAACCGATGCCCGAATTTGCCGATTTTAACGCCTCCCTGCCTGGAAGCCCCCTGTTTCCCAGAGAGCTTAAATCCGACTGGCCAAACATTTGCCTGAGGGACAATATGGAGCTTATGTATCGCCATGTGAAGAAAAAAGCGCCCCATGTCCCTATTATACTTTATTATAACGGACATAAATCCGATCATCTGGCTGACCGTATGGCCACAGCCGACATGATATGCACCGAATCCCAGGATATTCTTTCCAGAGGCAAGACCCGGATTCCCCAGTTCTGGCATCCGGCCATCAGTATGAAAATGGGAAGAACCCTTGAAAACTATCCCAGACCCTTTGGCATTATTCATTCCTGCCCCGGCATGGACTGGCGTCATACGGGACTGCCTACGGCGGAGTATGAGTTCTGGATGAGCCAGATTCCTGCCAACGGGGGTTCTCTCTGGCACTCGGTAACAGGCTTTGCGGATACCATCAGCGATAAGCGGATATTTAGGAGCATTGAAAAAATAAACCGGCTGGCCGAGAAAACCGAAAGCTATATGGACGGGGCTCAAAGCGCTGCCGAGATTCTTCTTTTGTGGGAGGGACATGCGGAAGGGTTGGCTGAGGGCTTGATTGCAAGGCAGAAGCTCTTTGATATTGCCTGCAAGGATCAGGTTACCGAAAAGCGCCTTGCAGCCTATAAAACCGTAATTCTGGCCGAGGGCTTTCCCTTGACCGGGGAAAGCGCCGCGCTTCTTTCAGATTATGTCCAGGGGGGAGGCACTCTTCTTATGGACTCCGGAAGACCCGACGAGCGCCTCACAAAGGTATTGGGCTTAGGTAACCGAATGACAAAAAGCGGCTATCTTGCCGCCTCCTACCTCCGCTTTGAAGGACAGGAGCTTATGACTGGCCTTGAGGATACACCGTTAATTCCTCATCGGGGAGAAACCTGGTATGTGAAGCCCAAGGAGGGCACACGGGTACTGGCTACTCTCGTGCCTCCCTTTGCACCTTTGGACGGCGTGGGCTCACCGCCTGAAAGAGCATCCCTTCTCTGCCCTCAAACGGATATTCCCCTTGTGACGGAGAATACCTGGGGCAAAGGAAGGGCTGTGTACCTCGCCTTCAGCCTGGGATGCCTTATAGAGGAATTCGGGCTTAACGAGCATATCCTTCTTCTTCATAATCTTTTAAACCGTTTGCTGCCGGAGCCCCGTTTTCAGGTGGAGGGGCCGGGAGGCCTTCAGGCCGGAGTGTTCTTTTTGGAAAACAAAGCGGTGGTGCATCTTATAAACGGTGTGGGGCAAAGGCCCCTGACCCATAATGTTCCTCTTTACACTATCCGTTTCAGTCTGAAGCTTCCGGGAAAGGCGGCAAAGGTTTCCTCCCTTCTGGAAGAAACCCCCTTGGCCTTTTCGCAGACAGGGGATACCCTCACCGTAACCGTGGAAAAGCTTTCCATTTGGAATGCTGTGGGGATTGAATTTGACTGAAAGCACATAAAGCTTCAAACAAAAGGAGGCGTTAAGAATGGTTAATCCTGAAATTCGTGACGAAAAACCCTGGTGGATGGATAATAATTTAAGG
>JAEXPO010000630.1 GCA_023446675.1 Bacillota bacterium
GCTTAAAAACCTCATAGGCCACACCGGCAATTACCGGCAGCAGCAAAAGCCTCAGCACCAGGTTCACAACAGGATGATGCCAGCCTGCAAAGGTAAACAGGACAATACTGATTAGAATAACGATAAAAAGGAACGCCGTTCCACAGCGGGGATGAAGGGTCGTATGTCTGCGAACATTTTCAACCGTCAGCTCCTCTTCGCTTTCATAGGCGTAAATGGTTTTATGCTCCGCGCCATGATACTGAAAGACCCGCTTTATATCCTTGCTTTTGGAAACAAGATAGACATAGGAGATAAAAAGGATAATGCGAACCGCACCCTCAATCATATTGGCATAAATGGCGCCCGACGTGGTGGATTTATCAATGGGAAACAGCTCGGCGATTAAATTGGGAAGAAACATAAAAAGCCCGACGCTGAATAGAACCGCAATAACCACCGAGCCATAAAGCATGTAGTTAAAATAGCTGGCTCCAAGCTTTTTCTGCAAAAAGGCCTCGAATTTGCTTTCTTCCTCCTCTTCCTCACCCAAATCCACATGCTCGGCTGAATCCATAAGCACGCGAATGCCCACCACCATGGATTCCAGCATGGACACGGCACCCCGGATAAAAGGGAGGCTTAAAAGCTTCTTGCGTTTGGTAAGGGGTACAAAATCCTTGGTTTCAGTAATAATTTCACCGTTGCTTTTGCGAATGGAGACAGCCATTTTGTCTTTTCCGCGCATCATAACCCCTTCAATAAGGGCTTCGCCCCCGATGTCGCTTAAGCGCCGGGGCCTGGACCAGATTTCTTTATTCAAAATAAGCCACAATCCTTTCAAGGCTGCTTACAGGTTATAATCTGCCTTAGATAATAAATATACCTTATTTTATTATACAGAAAAAGTACGGGTTTAACAACCAAAGGCTCTCTGCCTGTTCAGAGCCTACGTCTATGAAGTTCAGGCCTCTAAGAACAAAGCGGAATTCTCTATCCGAATTATTTTTTTTATTTTTTAGGTATAAAAACCCCGTATGCGGTGAACAATGAGAATGACCTCACAATACATTTTGACCCCCTTTACTTGCCGGTATTTTTACCGGCTTTTTTTTTGCCGCTTTTATGCCGATAAAAGATATGTATCTTAAAATTAAGGGGGCCCCCGCGTTGAGAATACGAAAGAAAGCAATCCTTTTTATCCTTTTAGCCTTTATTCTGACGAGCATGAATTTTACACTGTTGACAGAGACCAGCCATGCGGCAACCACATTAAACCCGCCGACAGACTTCAAGGCGGAAATTTACGGCTATTATATACAATTGTCCTGGGTAACCCAGGAAAGCTCCTACACCTACGCCCTTGTTGAAAGAAGCACGGATAACGGGGGCTTTATTCCGCTGACCACCATTTATTCAGGGGTTGCCTCCTTCCGGGATTATGCGGTAATAAACGGCCACTCCTATAAATACCGGGTCAAGGTTTTTTCGCTCAACGACTCCAGTGCCTACACCAAGGAATTGGAGCTATTGTATATTTATCCTTCAGAGCTCACCTTCAGTACGCCTTATCAGGGTCAGGTGGATTTAAACTGGGCTTATCCCACCTTTTCCACCAACAGCACCATGACCTATCAGACGCGTATTGAGCGGCGGCTCATGGGGGAAACAAACTGGATACATGTGGCTACAGTATCGTCAACCCAAACCAATTACAGGGATTCAGGCCTTGATCCGGACGCATACTACTTTTACCGTATTCGGGCCTTACGCTCCGATGGGTCCTCTTCCCCCTGGTACCCTCATGAGATTGGCCTGACAACCAAAACCAACGTTCCTCTTTCCACCTCTCTGTCAGGCTATGCCGTATCGGACGATCAGATTAAGCTGGAATGGGATCGCTTGCCCACCAATCTGAGCGGAAGCAGTATCGCCATTGAAAAAAGAAACGCTGTGGGTAATTATGAAATTATTTACACCTCCTACGGTGATAACGACACAAGCTATATAGATAAAAATCTGACAAAGGGAACCACTTATTATTACCGTCTTTATGTTCAGTCCAGATACGGAAACTCCTCCGAGCGAACAGAAGCTATCGGGATTGCAACAGAGACTCTTCCTGCTCCCTCGGGAATTTCAGCCACCCTGGCAGGCGAACGTATTGTTCTTAACTGGAGTTATCCCTATACGGTGGAATCCGGCTTTGAAATCTGGCGAAAAGCCTCCGGCGTCGGCGTTTATGAAAAAATTGCCGTTGTGCCGCGAAATACGGAAACCTATGCAGACCTTTCCGTTGAGAACGGCCAAACCTATACCTACAGGGTAAGAGCTTACAGGGGAACCAGCGCCTTTTCCGCTTTTAATACGGCCAATGCGGTTATTAACGCCAAGCCCGACGCTCCCGGCCCCATTGTGTTCTACACAGCGGATTCCGTGCTTTTTCTGTACAGCTCGGAGGATGTTCCCGCAGGCATGACCTATACCATGGAATACCGGACGGATATTAACCAGCCCTGGATAAGCTATAAGTCGTCTACCGGCAGCTACTTAAACGCCCATTACCTTTTTAACAGCTACACCCAGGCCGAATTCCGCATAAAGTCGGATAATTCGGGGCTCTTTACCTACAGTCCTGTTTTCTCCTTCTACGGCGCCCTGCCTGACAGGGTTCAAAGCCTAACCGCACCTTATGTGGGAAGCGCCAGGGTACTGCTAACCTGGACGAACCGAACCCAGAAAAATGACGGCTTTCGAATTTATCGCACCGTGGACGGTGTCCGCAAGCTTTTAGGAACCGAAGCGAAAAACGCCACAAGCTATACCGACTCTTCCGCTCCCACTGGTAAAACCGTGCTTTATGAAGTGGTTCCCTATAATATTGTAGGCGAGGCCTATTCCACGGCGATAACCGTGGCGGTACCACAGAAAGCCGCCTACACGGATATTCAGAATTACTCCTGGAGCTGGGAAGCTATAAATACACTTTCACAGAGAGGTCCTCTCCCCGGTGCAGGAGCCACTCTTTTCAATCCTTCCGGAACCATGCGCAGGGACGAGTTTATAAGGCTGGTTCTGTCCAGCTTCAGTATCCCTTATGAAAGCAGCTATGTTTTTGCCCTTGAGGATGTGGTTCGGGACGGTATTTATTACAGGGACATGATAACTGCCGTAAAGCTGGGCTTAATCCACCCCGACGGGCAGGGCAAGGTGTATCCTGCCAAAGCGGTAACAAGGGAGGAGATAGCCGTTATCCTTAATAACGTGCTGAGCCTTAAGGGAACACCCCTTTACGCCTATTCCACAAGCCTTATTGAAGGCTATTCCGATTACTACCAGATCCCCGACGCACTAAAGGGCATCGCCGCATCCCTTGCCGGCACAGGCATTCTCTCCGGAAGTAACGGAAGGCTGGATCTTACCCGAAACGCATCCCGGGCCGAAGCGGTTACCATGGTCTACCGAACCCTGTCGGCCTATGGGCTTTTAAACTGAATGGAGCTTCTTTTACCGTCAGTATGTAGAAAAACAATGAATTTTAGAGCTAAAAAGTTGTAAAAACCGGACAAATGCGTTAGTATAAACCTAACGGCAGGATTGTTAGCCTCCTTCGGGAGGCTTTTTTATAACCCAAAAAAGGTGTTTGGCTTGAGGGCCGTTCAGAAGGCCCTGCGATAAGCCTTGGAAAGGATTGGCCTTTGATGAATTCAAGTCTGTCTCATGCGTTATTGGAAGAATTGTTTGCGGGTGATTCCAAGGATCCCCACCGCCTTTTGGGTATGCATCCCACATCAGAAGGACTATCTGTCCGGGTGTACAATCCCCAATCCGTTGGAATTAGCTTAATAGATCTTACCGTAGCGGAAAGTGAGCCGCTTCCATTAACGAAGAAGGACGATCGGGGCTTGTTCGAAATAAAGCTTCCCCATGGCAAGCAGCCCTTCCCCTATTTACTGGAGCACGTCACCCCGTCGGGCCACACTTATCGCGTTTCCGATCCCTATGCCTTTGTGCCGTCTGTGTCGGATTATGATCTTTACCTTTTTAATGAGGGAAAACACCATAAGGCCTATGAAAAGCTGGGCTGCCACCTTTGTGAGCACCAAGGGGTAAAGGGCGCCTCCTTTACCGTATGGGCCCCCTCCGCCTTGCGGGTTAGCGTGGTGGGCTCCTTTAATCAATGGGACGGGCGAACCCACAGCATGCGCCTTATCGGAAGCTCCGGCGTTTGGGAGCTTTTCATTCCGGGCCTCGCTTCCGGTGATCTCTATAAATTTGAAATAAAAACCCCCTCCGGGGAGTTATACATAAAAGCGGACCCTTACGCCTTCTTTTGTCAGAAGGCACCGAACACGGCTTCCGTGGTATGGGAGGACAAGCCCTATGCCTGGTCGGACAGGGATTGGCTTTCCGACAGAGAGAAGAACGGAACAGCCGACAGGCCGGTTAATATCTACGAGGTTCATCTGGGCTCGTGGAAGCAGGATCCGGACCCGGATCCCCAATCGGAAACAGGCTACAGGCCTTACAGCTACCGCCGCCTGGCAGATACGCTCATCCCCTATGCCAAAAGCATGGGCTACACCCATTTGGAGCTTCTCCCCATAATGGAGCATCCTTTTGACGGATCCTGGGGGTATCAGGTGCTGGGCTATTACGCACCGACCAGCCGTTACGGCGATCCGGATGATTTCAAATATTTCGTGGATAACTGCCATGCCAACGGGCTTGGCGTTCTATTGGACTGGGTACCCGCCCATTTCCCCAAGGACGGCCACGGTCTTGCCCGATTTGACGGCACACCGCTTTATGAGCACGGGGATAAGCGTCAGGGCGAGCATTTGGAATGGGGAACCCATATTTTTAATTATGGGCGCAGCGAGGTTAGGAATTTTTTAATTTCCAATGCCATTTACTGGTTTGACCGGTTCCATATCGACGGGCTCCGGGTGGATGCCGTTTCCTCCATGCTTTACCTGGATTACTGCCGCAAGGAGGGGGAATGGCTCCCCAATCCCTATGGCGGTCGGGAGAATCTGGAGGCGCTTGAATTTATCCGGCAGCTTAACGCTCTTGTGTACAGCTATTACCCCAATGTGATGATGATTGCAGAAGAAGCCACCAGTTATCCACTGGTTACCAAGCCCGTCCATCAGGGCGGCCTGGGTTTTTCACACAAATGGAATATGGGCTGGATGAACGA
>JAEXPO010000660.1 GCA_023446675.1 Bacillota bacterium
CCTGTCCACCTCTCAGTTTATCTCCCTGTTGATTTTAGTAATTGGCGCCGGACTGTTTTTTATTAATAATATTCCGGGAATAAATAAGCAGCGCAGTTAATTTCATTTTCTTATTCAAATAAAGCGAAACATCCTTTAGCCTCTCCCCTGTTCCTTATAGTTCTTACCCCGAACACTGACTTGACATTGCTTAAGAAACATAAGAAAATAGAAAATAATACTATAATACATAAGGTGGTAGACCTATGAATTTTAATGAATTGCGCCTGGATTTTTCCATCAAGCAAAAAAAAGGATTGCATTTTATCCTCGCCTCGGTCATCATCTGGAGCGCATTGTTAATCATTCATCTAACTGCCCTGCCCCCCATTACAAAAAATCTGCTTACTTTTTTCTGCACGGCACCGCTTATGCCCTTAGCCCTGTTGTTTTCAAAATTAATACGGGTTACTTTTCAGGACAAGGAGAACCCTCTGGCTAAATTAGGCATCCTGTTCTCCTTAAACCAAATGCTTTACCTGCCCATTGCCATGTGGGCCTACCCTACGGTTCCCGATAAAATGCTCATGATAATGGCTATTATTTTCGGAGCCCATTTACTTCCCTTTGGTTGGCTTTACATATCCAGAGCTTATACCGCTTTAGCCATTGCAATACCCATTCTGGCACTTATAGCAGGAATTTATTTTAAGCCGTCCATACTCGCCCTCATGATGCTCCTCATTGAAATACTCTTCTGTTTCCTGCTGGTTCAGGAAAACAGAAGCAACAGTTCATCCAAATCCGGATCATCCGACCTGTAAAACAGCCGCCTAAGCGTGTGTGCATTCGGTGATTTCTCCTTGTAACATACCTTAATGTTAAGAACTCACATCATTTATAGTTTTTGCCTTCAACCAAAACGTTTACCCTATTCAAATGAGCCGTATATCTTTCATAGTCACTTAAAAGAACACCCATGTAAAGCATGTCCACCAGGGCAAGCTGTGAAATACGGGACACCATGGTTTCGCTGTAAAAAGTCGTTTCAAAATCACCGGTATAGAGCACAATGTCTGAAAATTCCGCAATTTTTGATGCTTTGTAATTTGTAATGGCTAGGGTGACAGCCCCGGACTTTTTTGCCAGTGCCAGCGTGTCCACCACATCCCGGGTGCTTCCGGAATGGGATATGGCAATGGCAACATCCTCACTCGTAAGCCCCAGGCTGCTTATCTGCTGTATATGATTATCCTGGTACGCATGGGCATTAAGACCGATACGCAACAGCTTATTCATCATATCGTTGGCGATGCTTCCAGAATTACCAACACCGTAAATATCAATCTTATTGGCTTTTACAATGGCCGCCACAGCCCTTGTGTATGAGGGCAGGCTAAGAAGGTTTAGTGTATCGTTTAACGCCCGTATTGTCAAACCAACCAGCTTTGCGGGTATATCCCCAAGCTTATCATCTTTATCAATGTATAGATCCACCAGCAGCGGAGACAGATTTTCCACTGAGGTCTGCTTTCCCCAATCCCTCATGATCTTTAATTTCATATCGGTATAGCCATCAAAGCCAATATGCGCCGCAAAGCGCATAACAGTGGGCTCACTTGTACCGCATTGCAGTGCGAAGGCAGAAATGGACAGCTGGGTAACATCGTAGCCGTGGAGTAAAATATAGTCAGCCACTTTCTTCTCGGATTTGCTAAGCTGTGCATACTTGTTCCTAATCAGCATTTCAAAGGTATTTTCCTTTTCCAATGGCAGATCCTCCGTTCCAGTTATTCCAATGCATTATAAAAATGCGTTTATAGATTTTATTTTATCTTAAGCGTGCTATTCCTCAACCCAGTTAATACAAAGCACTGATGAAATAAATTGTATTTTATTACTTTTCAGCTATTAGGCACTAATCATTGTATAAAGTAAAAAGGCTTGTTTGTCAACCTTTTTGTAATAAAACTACATTTACTATTTACATCGTAGTTTTATTACGATAAAATAAAAACAAGGAGGCGCACTAAGAAACCATTAAAAATAAGGCGGTGCGCATGAGCATGATGAAACCAGTAAAAAAAGCATCTGAAATGTCCCCAAAGGAGTTAGCACACTACATTGATCAGTCCGTACTAAAGCCGGAATTTACCGAGGAGGACATTCGCCGTTATATTCTCGAAGGAATCGGCTACGGCTGTGCCACGGTGTGCGTTAACTCGGCTTCACTGGATATAGCCGCCCAATTGACCGAGGGAACGGACACCAGGATATGCGTGGTATGTGATTTTCCATTTGGTTTGAGCACAACCGAATCCAAGGTTTATCAGGCCGGGCTTTATTGCAGCCGTGGTGATATTTACGAGCTGGATATCGTCGCAAATTTTGGATGGATTCGAAGCGGAAAATGGGATAAGGTAACGGATGAACTGAAAAGGGTAACGGAAGCCTGTCACAGGTACGGCACTGCCGTTAAGGTAATTCTGGAAACCGATGCCCTGACATGTGAACAGTCTGTAAAGGCTTGCTCCTGCGTTATTGAAGCCAATGCAGATTTTGTAAAAACCAGCACCGGCTTTTTGACCGGTCATAACAACCTGGGTGCCTCCACGGAAATGATTCAGATTTTATTGGCCGCCTGCGAGGGCAAAGTCAAAATAAAAGGAAGCGGTGGTATTCGCACAAGAGAGCACTTTCTTGAACTGATTGATATGGGCATCGACCGAATGGGTGTGGGATACCAGTCTACCCCTGTCGTACTTGGACTGGCCTGATTGGCTTACGAAAACCCATCTTCTTAAGATAAACTTAAGAGGTTCCTAAGATAAAACCCATAAAGGGGGCTCATAACTTTGATAAAATGAGCGCAGGCCTGTATATAAGGTCTTTGCATGCACTCCCCAGCTTAACAGCAGGAAGCATAATTTAAGCAGCAGGAAAGGAAAACAGGCATGACTCCTTCACAAAAAAGGCACTATCCGGGTATTGACCGGTTCAGGCTCCTAGCGGCTCTATTGGTTGTAGCCATACATACCTCTCCCCTCACGGATATCAATACCACAGCAGACTTTATACTGACACGTATCCTGGCCCGTGTTGCAGTGCCCTTTTTCTTTATGGCATCCGGCGCATTCCTTTTTACCGGGGGCAACAATGAAAAGCCCTCATCGGCAAAGCTTTTGAGTTTCTTTAAAAAAACTGCCCTCCTCTATGGCATCGCTATCCTTCTTTACCTTCCTCTCAATTTCTATACGGGAACGGCAGTGGATTGGCTGCATTTCCCCAAGCTTCTGTCGGATATAGTGTTCAACGGGACCTTTTATCATTTATGGTATCTGCCTGCCGCTATTATGGGAGCATGCATTATCTTTATCCTCATGCGTTCAGCAAGCATAAAAGCTGCGTTCGTGATTACTATCCTTCTTTATATAGCCGGGCTTCTGGGGGACAGCTATTACGGGGTTATTGAGAAAATACCATTTCTTAGCTCATTCTACAACGGTATCTTTCAAATTACCGAATATACGCGCAACGGCCTGTTTTTCGCTCCGGTTTTTCTATTGCTCGGCTATCTGGTCTTCAATGGCAACAAACGTCTTCCACTGAGAACAAGTCTGTGGGGGCTGGCTATTTCCCTATTCCTTATGCTCACAGAAGGCCTTGTTTTGCATCATTTTGATGCTCAGCGCCACGACAGCATGTATATAACCCTGCCACTTCTTATGTTTTTTCTGTTTCAGTGCCTGCTGCACCAGCAGGGCAAAGGCATGGCCTTCCTCCGCCCTGTTTCCATGCTCATATATTTAATACATCCTGCAGTCATCGTGGTTGTAAGAGGCTTTGCGAAAGCGGCAGGACTTGAGCCGCTCCTCATTGACAACAGCCTCCTTCATTTTTTTACAGTCGCCTTTATTTCCTTCCTTGCATCCGCTGCGGCAATTAAGCTTAAAGACTTTTTTTCTGTTAAAGCTTTCTCGGCAAAGCGTTTTAGCTCATAGCTCGCTGATACAAAGCTTAAATTTAACTCTGCCAATATTATCATATATATGCATCCATCATATGATGAAATATACGTACAGGAAAGGAGCTGAGAAAGTTGAATGATCAAGAAGATATGAACACCCATTATGTTCTTAAAGACTATGGTCCGCGACCATTAGTTTTTAATTTGGAAAAGGCAGCCAAGCAGAATAATACATTTCGTACAGCGATATGGACAGGAAGCCACCTGCAGGTGACGCTCATGAGCATCAATATCGGTGAAGAAATTGGTGCCGAAAACCATCCGAATCTTGACCAATTTCTGCGAATTGAGCAAGGTCAGGGCCTTGTTAAAATGGGCTATCGGAGCGATGATATGAATATCCATGCAAATGTTTCGGACAATGATGCGATCATCGTCCCCGCCGGGACATGGCACAATTTAATTAATACAGGTAACATACCGCTAAAGCTATACTCAATTTATGCACCCCCCCAGCATCCCCACGGTACTGTGCATGTAACCAAGGCAGATGCATTAGCTGCGGAGCATAACCACTGAGGCCATTAAAGTGTCATTATGGTTATTTTTTAAAACTTGTATAAGGTAAGCATATGGGATATACTGAGTAGCATACTGAAAAACGATTTCCAATTGAATATAAAGGCAATGAAAAGAAGAGTAAGCCATTGCAGCTTTTACAGAGAATCCGGGTGCTGAGAACGGGTAAAGAAACGCAAGCGCTGAACATGATCTTGGAGCCGCGCAGCCGAAGGTCCTGTGCCCTAGGCTGCGACGGGTGCGCCCGTCATCGCGCTATGCTCTGGGCGGATCCTGTTTCGCCCGCAGCAGAAGAGGCACGTACTGTGAGGTACGGGCGAATTTGGGGTGGTATCACGAAGCGTGTGCTCTCGTCCCCGAAAACCAATGTTTTCGGAGAGGAGGGCATTTTTTATACCTATTTTGTACCAAACCCAAAGAAGTAAGGAGTTTTACTATGAAAATATTAATCGGAGGAGCCTGGCCTTATGCCAACGGCTCCCTGCACTTAGGACATCTTGCGGGGCTTTTGCCTGCCGATGTCATCGCCCGGTACTACAGGGCTAAAGGCGACAGTGTTTATTATGTGTCGGGAAGCGACTGCTACGGCACCCCGGTGGCACTTCGGGCCAGACAGGAAAGCAAATCCCCGGGGGAAATCAGCGACAGCTACCATGACGAATTCTGCAATTGCTTTGAAAAGCTGGGCTTCAGCTATGACCTTTACAGCAAAACCTCTTCGGAGGAGCATAAGACCTTTGTACAGGAATTTCACAGAACAATGTACGATAAGGGCTTAATTTATGAAAAAGAAGCGCCTCAGGCTTATTGTGAGGCATGCGGCAAAACCTTAAGCGATCGGTTTGTCGTGGGCAGGTGTCCCCATTGCGGCGAAAAAGCCCGTGGAGATCAATGTGATGCCTGCGGCACAGTACTGGAGCCTGAAAGCCTTATTGAGCCCACTTGCTCTCAATGCGGGACCACTCCCCTTTTTCGCCAGACCAAGCACCTTTTTATTGCCATTTCAAAGCTGGAAAAGGAATTCTCCGACTATCTCCTTGCCCACCCCAACTGGCGTAAAAATGCCATCGCCTTTACGAAAAGATACATTGACGAAGGCCTGAGAGACCGGGCGGTAACACGGGATTTAGACTGGGGTATCGATGTTCCCAGAGAAGGGTATGAGGACAAAAAAATATATATCTGGGCTGAAAACGTTCTGGGCTACCTGTCCATGAGCAAGGCAGTGGCGGATAGGCGGGGCGAGGCTTACGCCGAGCTATGGGG
>JAEXPO010000472.1 GCA_023446675.1 Bacillota bacterium
GTTCTGGACACGCCCTCGGGCAAGCTCAAAACCACCATGGTGGAGCGGGTGGACAGCATTGAAACGCCGCTGGCCCATGTGCTTCCGGAAATGACCTCCAACCTTCTGGTACCTCTTGCAATCATTCTTTACCTTTTTACCCTGGACTGGCGAATGGCGCTGGTGTCCCTCATAACTCTCCCCCTGGGCTTTATGGCCTATATGGGCATGATGAAGGACTACGCCGTGAAATACGCTGCCTTAACCAATGCAGGAAAGCACATGAGCGCCACCGTAGTGGAGTATATTAACGGTATCCAGGTCATCAAGGCCTTCAATCAGTCGGCAAAATCCTACGCACGATTCACCGAGGCCGTGAAGAACAATACCCGGCTTGTTATGGAGTGGATGAAGGCCACCCAGTTTTATTCCGCCGTAGCCCAGAGCATCTGGCCTGCCGTTCTGTTGGGCGTTCTGCCCGCAGGCTGCCTTTTTTACTTAAGCGGAACCCTGGACGCCCCCACGTTCATCACCATTACTATTTTATCCCTGGGCATTGTAGGCCCCCTCATAGCCGCAATGATGTTTACCGACGACATTGCCAAAATCGGCACGATTGTCGGAGACATTGGAGCCATTCTTGATACCCCCGAGCTTAAGCGCCCTTATGAAAACAAGCCGCTTAACGGCACGGATATCGTACTTAGAGAGGTTACCTTTGCCTATAAGGACGAGCAGGTGCTCAATGGCATTAACCTGGAAATAAAGGCCGGTACGGTGCTGGCCCTTGTGGGGCCCTCCGGCGGAGGGAAATCCACTGTCGCAAAGCTTATCGCCTCCTTCTGGGATTACGCCGGCGGCAGCATCACCCTGGGGGGAGCGGACATTAAAGCAATTCCGGCTGAACAGATTAACGACACCATTGCCTATGTCTCTCAGGACAATTACCTCTTTAATGAAACGGTAAGGGACAATATCCGTATGGGTAAACCAGGCTCTTCGGACCATGAGGTGGAGCAGGCCGCAAAGGCATCGGGCTGTCATGACTTCATTATGAAGCTGGAAAAAGGCTATGATACCCTTGCCGGAGATGCGGGCGGGCATCTGTCCGGGGGTGAGCGGCAGCGTATTGCCATAGCCCGTGCCATGCTGAAAAACGCGCCTATTGTTATATTGGACGAAGCCACCGCCTACACCGATCCGGAGAACGAAGCCATTATACAGGAGGCTGTCGCAAGACTGGTATATGGGAAAACGCTTATCGTTATTGCCCACAGGCTGTCCACTATCACCGATTCCGATAAAATAGCCGTTGTTGAAAACGGCCGCATTCTGGCCGAGGGCAGGCATGAGGAGCTCCTCCTCAATTGCCATTTGTACCGCGGCATGTGGCAGGCCCACAAGGATGCCAGGGATGAGCTGTAAGGAGGGATTATAAATGTTCCGGATTTTTGGTAAATTCTTTGACTTTGCAGGGGAGCAAAAGGGAAAATGGAAAAAAGGCATCGCCTTTGCGGTTCTTCATTCCCTGTGTGAAGCTTTCCAGATGCTGGCCATCGCCGTGGTTTTAAAGGCCATGGTGGAAGGCAGCATGAGCCTTTCCACGGCAGGGCTGACCTTCGGTATAATGGTATTCAGTGTTGCTGGCACCATTGTTACCCGTCATATCGCCCATCAGTCCGAGATAACGGGAAGCTACGCCATGTGCGAGGATAAGCGGATTAAAATTGGCGAGCGTATGAAATACATGCCCATGGGCTATTTTAACAGCCATAGTCTTGGCAACATTACCGCCGCCGCCACAACAACCATGGAGGAAATCGAGAAAATTGCGCCCCCCGCCATGGTGCGAACCATTCACGGCCTTATACGTACCCTTATTATGATTATCGGCCTTCTTTTTTTTGACTGGCGTATCGGGCTTATCGCCCTGACGGGAGCCTTGCTTTTTTTAGTTGTCAACGCGGTGCTTCAGAATAAGTCCCGCCTTCTTTCCCCCAAGCGACAGGAAGCACAGGCCCATCTTGTGGAGGCTGTTTTGGAGTACATACAGGGCATGAGTGTAGTAAAGAGCTTCAACCTTCATAAAACAGCCAATAAAACCATTGACAGGGCCATACTTGATGTGGAGAAGCGCAACTTTAAAATGGAAATCGGCTTTATACCCTATGTGGGGCTCCAGCAACTGGTGCTGCGCCTTACAAGCGTCGTTATGGTGGCCACATCCATTGTTTTCCATCTCAACGGGACCATGGAACTCTTCATGTGCCTTCTTATGATCGTCTGCGGCTTTTTCGTCTATTCGGAGCTTGAAGCCGCAGGACTTATGTCCTCCTTCATACGCCTCATTGATGCTTCCATCGATCGGGTGGAGGATATTCACAGTACGCCTGTCATGGACGGCAACGGCAGAGAGGGTAAGCCTGTGAACAGGGATATTGCCTTCCAAAACGTAAGCTTTTCCTATGGAGAAAGAAAAATCATCGACAAGGTGAGCTTTACTATTCCCGAAGGCTCCACCACAGCTATTGTAGGCCCTTCCGGGGGAGGAAAAACTACTCTGTGCAACCTCATCGCCCGCTTTTGGGATGTGGACGAGGGCACCGTTACCTTAGGCGGCAGAGATGTCCGGGAGTACACACTGGACAGTCTTCTTGCCCATATCAGCATGGTTTTTCAGAATGTTTACCTTTTTAACGATACCATTGCCAACAATATTAAGTTCGGAAAGCCGGGAGCAACGCAAGAGGAGGTTGTCGCCGCTTCAAAAAAAGCCTGCTGCCACGACTTTATCGCCGCTCTGCCCCAAGGCTATGACACCGTTATAGGCGAAGGG
>JAEXPO010000486.1 GCA_023446675.1 Bacillota bacterium
CCCCAGCCCCGTCATGCGGCGCAAATTGTCGGTTACCCGGTAAATGTATTTTAAGGGGGCGTTAAGGCCCGTGCCGATGGCGGTTCCGCCGATGTTCACCATGCGGAGCCGTTCCTCGGACTTATAAATCCGCCAGCGATCCCGGGCTATAGCCTGGGCATAGGCTCCGAAGCCCTGGCCTGCTCGCATGGGCAGCGCATCCATAAGCTCCGTACGCCCAAGCCTTGGAATGGCGCTGAAGGCGATTTCCTTTTTTTGAAGCTCGTCCTGAAGATCCGCCAGGGCTTCGCTTAAATCCCTGACAAGACGGATGGCTCCAATGCGAACGGCAGTAGGAAACACGTCGTTGGTGGACTGGGACATATTGACATCATCCAGAGGATGCACCACACCGTAATCCCCTTTTTCACCGCCCAAAAGCTCAATGGAACGGTTGGCCACGCATTCATTGACATTCATATTGGCCGAGGTACCTGCCCCGCCCTGAAGGCTGCTTACCGGAAATTCCTCTTCATAGGGGCCGGAGGGGTTAAGGCCGCTTAAAAAATCGTCGCAGGCTCGCATAATGGCCTGGGCTTTTTCCGGGGGTAAAAGACCGGCGTAGCTATTGGCCTCGGCACAGGCTTTTTTTACAAGCAAAAGCTCCAGAATAATTTTTTTGTTAACGGAAGGTCCCGGCAGCTTGAAGTTTTCCATTGCCCTCAGGGTATGAATGCCGTAATAGCGGTCCTTGGGAACGGCCTTTTCACCCAGGCTATCCTTTTCAATACGATAATCCATAACTTGCCTCCTTTCAGGAGTCCTATCTGCTTACAGCGCCCTATTCCTTGATTTCCTTTTTGGAGACGGAGGTTTTTGCTGTCACATGCTCCAAATTTCCCAGCTTTCCGGTTAAACTGTTAATTTCGTCCATTTCACCTATAACCACCAGGGATATAACAGCCATGCCCTGTTCAGGAAGTGGGATTCCCATACGGCCCTTAACAATTCCCTTAAAGCTTGAAATGACCTGGTTAAAGCTTTGCTGGCATAAGTTGGGCTGTTCCAGAATGGCACTTAATACGGCAACACGTTTCATTGGCAGGGACTCCTTTTCTCATTTTTGTCTCTTTGGAGAAGAAAAAAGAACGCTTTTTAAGCAACAAAAAAGTCCTTCCCTAAAAGGAAAGACTTCAACGGCAAAGAAAGCGCCCTGGCACTTTTAATTACGCTATGGGTCCCCCTCCTGAGAATCAGTTTTCACTTCTTCCAAAGGCTTCTTTTATATGCATTTACAGTGATCCGGAGGTAACATTAGCCAACCGGATACGTTTTTCGCTTTGCTTTTGCAAATCGGTAAAGGCTTCCCTCGACCCTCCGCATTAAGCTCAGCATAACAGGAATAGTACTTGTTAATATTATAACAATCTCGGTTTAGACTGTCAATGTGTCAACGGCTCATTTTTTCGCTTGTGTTTCCACAAAGGCTGTGGGAGTCATTCCCGTATAGCGCTTAAAAATCTGACTGAAATATTGAGGGTTGCGGCCGCAGCCAACCTGCTCCGCAACGGAATAAATCTTTTCTACCCCGTAATTTTTAAGTAGCTTTTTTGCCATTTCCATTCGTAGCCGGTTTAAATAAGCAGAGAATTTTTCTCCTGTCTCCTTCACGAATTGCTTGCTAAGATAGTCCACATTCATATAGAGATAATTCTCGGCAATCCATTTAAGGGAAAGGCTGGGATCCGAGAAATGTTCATTCACATACTGGAGGGTTTTTGAAACCGTGTCCCTGTACTTTGTCTGTTCCCAGCGGTTTTGCATCAGCCCCCAAAGAAAATCAAGCATTAGGGTCTTAATTTGTGCCATCTGAGTGCATCCATACAGCTCTTCGAGAAAGCCTGTCAGATCCTGTTCGCCCCTTACTTTTCCACCGGCCGCCTGACGTACGGCTATGCGCGCTACCAGAATTTTAGCCAGATCCACATTGTCCAGGGAGGAAAAGAAGCTCTCTGCCAGGGTTGTCAGCCCTTCTCCCTCTTCAATTGCATCTAGGCTTACCAGAAGCTGCTCTGTTCTTTGGAATGCAAAGGCATAATTGTATATTTCCTGCTTGGCTCCATTGCTTCCCACCAGCAGAATCCGGTCATACCTTCTAAGCCTGGGCACCAGCTCCTCCAAAAGCGTCCCAATGTGGGGATAATCCTGTATTTTTACGGAAAGGGGTGTGACAAGGCCTTGAAAGGAAAGGCGCTGCGGCAAATTCTGAAGAAGGGAGCGTTCCGGACAGTTCTCACCAGGGAAAAGGACAATGGCCGTGTTTTTTACATAAATCATATGGGTAAACAGTAACCCGCCATTTTGGCTGCACAGCACCTCCATGCTTTTGATAAAGTCTTCTAAAAACCGCTCCTCCAGATAGTAAAGGTATAGGATGCGATAACCCGAATCGGAAAAAGGGAGCACCTTGGCATACTTCTCGATGGTGCCGGAAAAATCCTCCGGCCCTGTCACCGCCTCCACCAAAAACTGATCCTTCAGTACCAGATCAAACTGCTTGGACAAAAGCTCCTTTTCCGCCCTAACCCGATGAAGCTCCTTGCGTTTCAAGGTATCCTCCCGTACCTTAAAAAGCACCTCCTCAATCTGGTTTTCATTTATAGGCTTTAGTAGGTAATGACGGACGCCGTATTGCATGGCGGTTTTGGCAAATTCAAATTCCCCGTAGCCTGAAAAAATAATAAATTCAATATTTTCATCCAATGCCCGGGTCTTTTTTATTAAATCAAGTCCGTCAAGAACCGGCATCTTGATATCGGTCATAACAATATCGGGGCTTTCGTCCATGATCATGTCATAGG
>JAEXPO010000495.1 GCA_023446675.1 Bacillota bacterium
GGCTTCGCCCTTTCCTCCATGCGCGGAAGCGAAGCCAACGACAGCTTTGAGGCTAAGGATGGAAAGGTGACTACCCGTACCAATCATAACGGAGGCATT
Source organism: Bacillota bacterium (assembly GCA_023446675.1). GTDB lineage: Bacteria > Bacillota > Clostridia > DSM-8532 > DSM-8532 > DTU059. The sequence continues at coordinate 100 of JAEXPO010000495.1, forward strand.
AACGGAGGTATAACCAACGGCATGCCCCTTCTGTTTCGTACGGCGTTTAAGCCTACCCCGTCCATATCACAGCTTCAGCAAACCGTGGATTTGGATTCCATGGAAAATGCCCAGCTTCAAATTAAAGGAAGACATGATGCCTGCATTGTACCACGGGCTGTGCCGGTGGTTGAGGCTGCCTGTGCCATAGTACTTGGTGATCTGCTCCTTTCAGGGGGCGGGGAGCTACTCTTCTGAACTGAGTCAGAAAGCAGCTGGAAGGCAGCTATACCTTGCAACAGGGGGAGAAAATGGGATGAAAGAGAACTCTTCGACCAATCTTGATGAAATCAGACATGAAATTGATGCCATTGACGTAAAAATTGCCAGGCTTTTGGAAAAACGCATGGATTTAGTGTGCCGTGTAGCCGACTATAAGCGCCGGACCGGAACCTCGGTCCAGGATACCTCCCGTGAGGGCAAGGTTTACGATAATGTGGTTTCTGCTCTGGAAAACAAGGAGTACCGGACGGTAGTCACCTCCGTTTATGAGCGCATCCTGTCTTCCTCCAGAGACTATCAGAAGGAAAAGCTGGCTAAAACCAAGGCAGCAAAAGAATTTGAAGAGTTTTCCGAGGATAAGGCTTTTTCATGCTTTGACAGCACCATGCCCTTAAGCCGTGTAGAGCTTCCCAGACTGGAGCTGAAAAAATACGGCTTAATCGGAGAAAAGCTTTCCCATAGCGCATCCCCGGGTATACATAATGTTTTTTTCAGCAGGGCCGGCTTAAGCGGCAGCTACAAGCTCTACGAAAGGCCGCCTGAAAGCCTTTCCTCTCTGTTGTCCGATTTTGGAAGAGAAGGCCTTGCGGGCTTTAATATTACCATCCCCTATAAAACGGCTATCATGCCTTACCTTAATGAAATATCGCAGGAAGCCGTCCGGGTGGGCGCAGTCAATACGGTTAACCTGGTAAACGGTAAAGCTTCGGGCTACAATACGGATTATTTTGGTTTTGGCCTTTCCCTAAAAAGGGAAGGGGTAAAGCTTTCCGGCTCCAAGTGCGCAGTGCTTGGGAACGGTGGCTCTGCCCGAGCTGTAGTTGCCTTCCTTGAGGATAACGGCGCTGCACAGGTGCACCTTATCGTCCGCAATCCCGAAGGTGCGGCGGTTAGCTTTCCCAACAATGAAAGCAAGCCTCTGGAAAGCTTTAAAGCTCAGGGGTATGACCTTGTCGTGAATACCACCCCGGTGGGAATGTATCCCAATATGGGTAAATCGCCCCTTTCCATGAGCCAGCTTATGGGCGCCGGATTTGTGCTTGACCTTATATATAATCCGGCTGTGACAAGGCTTTTGGAGTATGCCGCCACACTGGGTATACCTTATGCCAACGGCCTTTATATGCTGGTTGCTCAGGCTGTCAGCGCCCAGGCGATATGGAATGGTAAAACCTACAGCAGCGCCTTTATTGACGGGGTATATGAGGAATACAAAAATACCCTTGAAAAGGAAAATAAGTAAAAATGAAAAAAAATCTCATTTTGGTCGGTATTATGGGCTCCGGGAAAACGACCATTGGAATGCTCCTATCGAAGCAGCTCAATATGCCCTTTCTGGATGCTGATGCCTGTATTGAAGACAATCACGGGAAAATTTCTTCCCTTTTTGAAAAGGGCGAAGCCTATTTTCGCGCTATAGAAACCGACACACTCAGAGAAATCCTCCAGACTGCCGAAGCCGGGGAAGGCATTGTTCTTGCCACCGGAGGCGGAGCTGTTCTGAAAGAGGAAAACCGGGAGCTTTTAAAGGCTCAAGGTTTGGTCTTTTTTCTTCACAGGGATTTGGAGCATATCATTGAAACGGTGGATTGCACCGAAAGGCCTCTTTTAAAACAGGGCTCAAACGCATTGCGGGAAATATATGAAAATCGCCTTCCTTATTATTTGTCTGCCAGCCATCACAGCATTGATACCGCAGGAGGTATTGATAACGCGGTGGCCCTTATTGAGGAAATATGGAGCAAAAGAGGGTATAGTCCGGAATAACCGACATATATTTGACTCAGGGGTAAACACTGCGTTTGGTGAGTTTTCTTGAAAAAAAGGGATATCATTTATCTTCTGGTCATCCTTTTATTAATAAACGTTTTGGTGGGCATGCTGCTGCGTCCCGGAAACGGAGGCTATCAGCCTTCGGGGGATGCCATTTATCTGCCATCGGATGAGACGCCTTCCGCTGCTTTGAATACGGAAGGCACTGCCAACCTGTCGGAAAATGCTGTTCCGGAGGATATAAGCGGTTCGGAGGGCTTGGGGGAAACTGAAAAGACTGCCCTTAACGAGGCTGGCTCTGAAACCGTGCCGAATACTCCCGACAGCGGTCTGGTTTATCCGGAAGGGAATCAAGGCGTTTCCGGAGTTGCACCTGTTTCCGTACCCGGGGATGAGCCGGGGATCAACGCCCGCTCCGCGGTAGTGCTTGATTACGAAACCGGTACCGTTCTTTTTGAGAAAAACGCCTACATTAAAAGGCCAATGGCCAGCACCACAAAAATTATGACAGCCATTCTGGCTCTTGAAAACAGCAGCCTGGATGAAATTGTTCATATCAGCGGGAAAGCGGCCCGCATGGACGGCTCTGTCATGGGAATCAAAACCGACAGTGATGTATCCATGAAGGATTTACTTTACGGCATGCTTTTATGCTCCGGCAACGATGCGGCAGTAGCCATTGCGGAGCATATTGGCGGCAGTGTGGAGGGCTTTGCCGAGCTTATGAATCAAAAAGCACTGGAGTTGGGCGCCTATTCCACCAGCTTTTCAAACCCTCACGGCCTGGATGCGGAGAATCATTATACCACAGCCTATGATTTGGCTAAAATAGCCCGCTATGCTCTCAATATACCCATGTTTAACGAGGTTGTCCGGACCAAGGAATATTATTATCAGGGAAGACAGCTTCGCAATACCAATGAAATGCTGGCAGGCTATGATGGGGCAGACGGTATAAAAACCGGCTACACGGGCCTTGCGGGAAGATGCCTGGTAAGCTCTGCCACCAAGGACGGACGCCGTTTTATCTCGGTAGTGCTGTTTTGTGATTCCAAAAATTTAAGGACGGAAAGCAGCAGGAAAATATTGGATTACACCTTTGAGCATTATTCCTATGTTCAGCTTCTGGAAAAGGGGAAGACCTTCGGAACCATACCCGTGGAACGCTCCCGAACCCTTCAGGAGGTACAGGTTGCGGCAGCGGATGATATCAAGGCCATTATGAAGCAGGAAAACAAGGATGCGCTCTATACACGTGTTTCACTGCCCGAAATGCTTCCCGCGCCGGTTCTTAGGGGAACCATAGTGGGTACGGTGTCCATATTTAACGGAGATACCATCGTGGCTGAAACCTCACTTATCACCCTGGAGGGGGCGGAAAAAATGCGCTTCTCCGATTATCTGGGCAAGGTGCTCCATAGCTGGACCGTGATGATGGGAACAGGGAGCACAGGCAAAACAGGCAGCTGAGGTTAAACAGAGAGTTGGGGTTATGCCTTTCGCTTGCATGATTAAACATATTAATCCTGCATAAACAGAACGGATTTGTAATAATAACAAATTTTGCAGCATTAATTGCAATGCGTTGAATTAAAACTTGCAAACCTCCTCCGGCTAGTATAGAATGTAAAGGATGAATTGAACGGTGCGCCAGACCCGTCGGCCCGTTGGCCTGTCCACCCGTGCCGCCGCTCAATGGAAAGAGACGAAAGACATTGCAGGAGGATGCAAGATGACGCCCTTTAATGGACTGAGTTCCATACAACGGATTGAAAGAAAGAAAGTACTTGAAGCCCGGTATGCCGAATATAAGGCACAAGGATTGAGTTTGGATATGTCCAGGGGTAAACCCTGCACCGAACAGCTAAACCTGTCTGAAGGGCTTTTTAGCGACTGTACAAACCTTAAGGCAAAGGATGGAACCGATTGCAGAAATTACGGAATACTGGACGGTATTAAAGAGGCGAAGGCCCTTTTTGCCGAGCTTTTTGAGATAGGACAGGATGAAATCATCATTGGCGGAAATTCCAGCCTGAACCTGATGTATGATATCATAGCCAAGGCATACATACACGGACTTAACGGCTTTGAAAAGCCCTGGAGCAAGCTTGAAAAAATAAAGTTTCTTTGTCCCAGCCCGGGCTATGACCGTCATTTTGCCATTACCGAGCTTTTCGGCATGGAGCTCATTGCCGTTCCCATGACAGCGGAAGGCCCCGATATGGATGTGGTGGAAAAGCTGGCAGGGGAGGATGAAGCCGTAAAAGGCATCTGGTGCACACCCAAATACAGCAATCCTACCGGCATAACCTTTTCCGACAGGGTAGTGGATAGACTGGCTTCCATGAAGACAAAGGCCTCCGACTTCCTTATCCTCTGGGACAATGCCTATGCGGTGCACCACCTGTATGAGGAAGGCGACGTTCTTAAGAGCCTGCCTGAAGCCTGCAAGGCAGCCGGCAATCCCAACCGGTTTTACATGTTCGGCTCCACCTCCAAGGTAACCTACGCGGGTGCGGGAATTTCCATTATCGCCTCCAGCAAGGATAATATTAACGCTCTTAAAAAGCTCATTTCCATTCAGACCATTGGCCATGACAAGATTAATCAGCTTCTCCATGTCCGTTTTCTGAAGGATGGGGAGGGGACAAAGGCATTAATGAAAAAGCATGCGGACATCCTGAGACCAAAGTTTGAGGGCGTGCTTGACATATTGGCCAAAAATTTGGAGGGCAAGGACATTGCTGCCTGGAATAAGCCAAGGGGCGGCTACTTCGTC
>JAEXPO010000501.1 GCA_023446675.1 Bacillota bacterium
AAGCCACAAGGGCAAACCGGCGGCAGGATCCGGCAGCACTCTTTTTACGGGTCTTTAGGCAGGATGCCAGGAATAAGCCTCCCTGGTACAGCATTAATCCCGTAAATACACCTGACAGAACAATCACCGCGTGATTTAACAGCTCCATATGTTGTTATTCTCCTTCTTTTGCACTAGGCTCACACTTTACTTATATAAGGACTAAAGCCAACCCTGTCATCAATCCCCCATCGGCTTTCTAATGTCATTATAGCCTTCAATTATTAATCGGAGGATAAATAAATCATTAATTATTTATTAACTGTGATTTTTTGAAGCCAGTGAAAAAGCTTACAAAAGAAGCAGCGAAGGACCGGGTTTTCCCAGTCCTTTGATTGTTTGTTATGCTTCCTGCTTATGACATAAGTCTTTAGGCATCCGTTAAATCATTTCTTTATAATTCGGATTGCCATATATTCTTTGCCTGGCAGCTCAATTTTAAATTTACCCCTGAATATACCTTTTTTCTCAATGGTCATTTCCCAGGTATCAATGACCTCAACCTCATAGTCATTTATTTCGTCGTAATGGAAGTTCTTGAACATGGGACGCCCCACGCCGCAATAAATCAGACGGTAGGCGCCCTCTCCCAAAAAGGCTTCCTGAACGGCCGTTCTATTTTCGGTGCGGCTAAGCTTCATACCAATTCCGGGTGTCTGACAGAGAATTTCATGTAAAAATTTCAATCGTGCAGGCGATTCCCCATGGAGCTCGCCTCCATGAGACCACCACAATTTATCTTGAGGATGAACAAAGGTTTCCCCATGTCCGGCATAGCCGCCGCGCAGGGTTGTTTCCCAAAATCGCCTGACCATTTCTTTTCCGCTGATGTTTCCCCAGTCATGCTCAATATTTCCTTCATAGCATAATTCGTCTATTACAATGGGTTTTCCATAACGCTCCCGCCACTCATTGGTCTTTTCAACGATTTTGTCAACGGACTGTCTCTGGATGCAGCAGTGTGTGATCCATGGCCGGCTGTAATCATAAAAATGATGGCAATTATGAATAGAGCGCAAATGGTTGTAGGCGTCCTGCCTGCAAAGAATGTCGGCATACCTTTCCCAGTCCTCTAATGCTTTTTTCTTCATGAGATCGTATTCGTTGGCAAAAGACCACCATACGTTTCTAAAGGCTGAAAATCTCGCAATAATATAATTCCAGTACAGATCGTCGCTCTCGGCATCCATTTCACTGAAGCCCCACCTGTCATAGGGATGCATGACAATAAGATCCGCTTCGATGCCTAAATCCATTAAATCCTTGATCCTGTTTTCAATCAATGCGAAATGCTGAGGATTAAAACACTTGAAATCCCACTTGTTTTCCGGATTTATAGCGTAATATTGGGCGAAATTGCTTTTTGTAATTTTTGAACTGTCGCAGGGCGTACCTGCATAGGGGTATGTCATGGGTTCATTGAAGTTGTAATCGTAATGCTTGGGAAAAATGCAAAACCTGATTTTATTAAAATAGCCTTCTTTCAGGGTTTCAAGTGTTTTCGCCTGCATGTCTGCTTGCTGATGAGTCCACACATAGCAAGTTGTACCTACAGGGTAGTAAGGCGTTCCGTCCTCATAAGCAAAATGATAGGTGTTGGCAACTCTTATAGGACCATGGTTGTTTCCCTCCGGAGCAGTGACAGTGAATTCACCCTTAAAAATTTCATTTGAAAAGCTTCCGAAAATTTCATAAGAATAGCTTCCTTCAAAGGACGGCATAAATCTTACTTTATAAACCCCATCACCATCATAAAAACCGTTTACCTTAACAGTCTCGTTTTTACCTCTGAAAATACCTTGTATATCATAATCTACAAAAGGATTTTTATCCGATTTACCATTGATGCTTACCTCATACATTCCCCATCTCTGTATCTCTGCTACCATGCTTCATTATGCTCCTTATCCATGATTTTTTACTGACCCCGAACATTTAAATTCGAGTCAAACCATTTGTTAAAAAGATAATCAAACTAAAATTTACTATTTCTGCTGCATAGATCATACCACAAGCTAATCCTCATTAGTGAATTTTTATAACAACTTAATTTCATTCTCCAGCTGTTCATAAGCCCATTTTTTATGATTATCACTGTAATTGCGATAATAGCTCTCTATAACCATTATCAAATGCAGATAGATGTTATACAGTTTTCTCCTTATGACAGCAGCTTCATCCCACTTGAACAAATCGCCGTAGCCCTGAATGAAGTTCTGATGATTGGAATGGTCTTTAAAATAGTATTCAATAAGGGGGTCTGCCCAGATAGCTCTGTCGCAGTCAATGATTCCTGCTATATGCCCATCGCTCCCTATAATCACATTTCCTTCATGAAGATCCCAATGTACGAGCCTGGGCTCCTTTACCGAATCAAAAGCGGAAGCGTTTTTTATAAACAGGGCTTCTATTTTCTCATAATCCTCCGGCAGCTTCACATGATACTCCTCACCGTCCTTTAAAATATCTTTTACGAGAATATGAAACGCCTCAAACCAGGTGTCTGCCGTTTTATCAGGCTGGGAATAATACCCGAACCTTTCACCGATTACATCATTAATGCACCGATTATATTTTCCTAATTCCATTTCAATTTCTTTTTGACTTTCCGGGGATAATTCTGCCTTTATCTTACTGTAGGCCTGCCCCGAAAGCTTTTCCATAATAAAATACTCCGACACTAAGCCGGTTCCGGATTCAGAATAATAATAGACCGTTGGAACCGGCACCCCGGTTTTAGCTTTCAGGTGCCTCAGAATATGTACCTCTGCCTTCATGATGTCTTTTTCATATCTCAACACCTTAATCTTTTTCGGAGGCACAATTTTTAAGACAACCTCCCTGTTATTGTCAAGAAGTATGGAGTAGATTGTATTGTACCAGCCCTCCGTAATTTCATAAAATTCTTTTACCTTGACGCTGCCGTCAAATGCTTCGGCCACCAGCCTCTCAATAGCGTTCCTGTCAAGTCTGATTTTTGTAATACTATCCATAGCACGGTTACTCCTTTGAAAACAGTATTTATCTTTTTCCTGTTGAAAAGAATCATCAGTTAACAATCATTTACTTCCTTGAAAAATAGAGTGATTTACTTCGGGAGTGACTGTCCCATGAACAGGATCAAATCAACTTCCACAGCCTTTGCGCCTGTCCTTTCCATATTATGCTCCATCAACTTATACCCGCCATTTCACCTTAAGAAAAGGATATATTTGTATTTTCTCAATGCCAGATCAATCTGCTGGCTCGCACTGTTATCTTATCAGATCTGACAGGCAGGCGCAGCAATAAAAAGGCACTTTGATATCTCTGATTTTGAAGAGGAGCAGGCTTTTTTAATTGGAGTATATTGATCAAAACTTTAACAAGCCGCTGACCCTGGAAGAGATGTCCGTGGTGATGGGAATAACGCCCCAGCACCTATGCACCCTGTTCAAAAATCAGATTGGGGATTAAAGCTCACCTTTCCCCCACCCTTCCCTCTGGCCCATGGGAGATATGAAACAGCCCCCGGATTTTATCTTCATTTTCCGTGGAAAGGGCCAGGTCATCCGTCATGACTCCCTCGTCAAAATGAAGTATCCGCGTACACACCCGGCAGATAAGCTCATAATCATGTGTCACAATAAAAATGACCTTTCCCATGGCAGCCAGCTTTTCTATAAGATTGGCCGCCTGTGTCATACTGTCGTAATCCAGCCCGCTGGTCGGCTCGTCGAATACCAGCAGCTCCTTGCCGCACATCATGCTCACGGCTATGGCTACCCGCTGCTTTTGTCCCCCTGAAAGGGTGTTGGGATGAACCTTGCTATAGGGGAGCAGGTCAAGGTCGGATAAGGTTTGCTCCACAAGCCCGGGTTCCGCATTTCGAATGCCAAAGGTGCACTCGGCCTCCACACTTTCGGCAAAAAGCTGATAGTTCACATCCTGCATAACCATGTAGGAGCGTTTGCTGCAGTCCTTACCGGATTGAGGCCTCTGGTTCCATAAAAGCTGTCCCGAGTATTCCTTATGAAGCCCGCAAAGCGTCCTGGAAAAAGTGGTTTTGCCTGCCCCGTTTCTACCCGCCACGGCTATGATCTCGCCCTTGGACGCCTTCAGGTTTATTCCCTTAAGAACCGTTCGTTTTTTATAATTAAGCGATACATTCTTAAGCTCCAATGTCTCACACAAGCGGGACTCCGGCTTTGGAGCCGGATGAATTTCTTCCAGATCCACAGCCCTCAGCCCCATAGATTTTCTCATTTTATGGGGAATGCTTCGGAAGACTTTGGGGGTGTAAATGCCAGCGATTTCTCCATGGGACAGATAAATAATTCTGTCTGCCAGATCCATCAAATAATAAAGGCGGTGCTCGGCAATCAAAATGGTTTTGCCTTGCCGCTTAATGAGACTCAGCTGCTCCCGCAGCTCGTCGATGGAGGCCATATCCAGATTGGAGGAGGGCTCATCCAGCAGATAAACCTCGGGGTTCATGGCATAAATGCTGGCAAAGGCAATTTTTTGCTTTTCTCCTCCGGACAGCTCAAAGATATTC
>JAEXPO010000008.1 GCA_023446675.1 Bacillota bacterium
CTTCATAGGGGTACATGCCCTTACTGGAAAGAACCCAGCCGCTGGATTTGCTTATAAAGCCATAGCCTTCAATATATTCGATAAACTGGGGGGATCCCCGGAGAAGCTCGTCCGCCTTTAAAGCCTCCAGCTTTAAAAGATGGCTCTCATCCTTGCGGCTCATCAGCCAGGTAAGCTCGTAGGACTGGCTTGAGGTGGTGTAATAATCACGGATGGAGGTAAACAGATTATCCGTATGATACTGTATCTGCCTTGCGGTGGCCTGCATGGACGCGTCCATTTTCTCTGACAATTCGGATATATACACCCAATAGGCAAAGCTGCTGAGAATAATTAACGGAATTAAAGAGGCGATGGCGATACTGATGACGACCTTTTGCTTGTAGGAGCGGACCTTCAATCGTACGGATTTCAACCAGATGTCCTCCCTCAGTTATTCAAAACGTGCTTCCGGGGAATGTATTTAAAATGTGTGAACGGAAGAATGAAAGCGATGGGTTTAGGATTAGTTTATTATACTTCACTTTAAAAGGCATTTCAATCCGAAGCGCTCCAGGCACACAATGCATATTATTTTCTGCATAATAAACGCATGTTCCTCAGGGCGTGCTGATTGTAAGGTGAAACGTGCCCTGACGAGAGAAGCAGCTTGCGAGAGGCACTATTCCGCATCAATAATGGATTTGGCATAGTAACCAGGCGAAAAACCCGTCACCTGTTTAAAGCTTCTGGAAAAATGATGGATGCTGGAATAGCCAAGCTTCTCTGAAATTTGTGTAAAATTGTATTCTCCCTTTCGTATGAGCTGCCGGGCCTCTTCGGTTTTAAGATGGATATAGTAGTCGATAATGCTTTTACCGGTGGCCTCCCTGAAAAGCTGGCACAAATAGGATTTGCTCATATTAAAGCTCCGGCACAGATCCGTGAGCTTGACGGAGCCATAGACATGCTTTTCGAGATACTCACGGATATGCTCCACCAAAATATTCTCCACATTCTTCTTGGCGATGCCGCTTTTTCTTGAGCTTCTTTCGCTTTGCCGGTTGCTTCTTATAAGCAGTATAAGAAACTGCTCCAGGTAGCTTAACAGCAGCTGGGGGGCGCCGAAAAGAGGAGCCTGGCTCATGGGAGGGCCCGAGCCGTTTTTTCCTGACAGATCCGGGAAAAGATCACGTCCTTCATCCAGCATGAGAGCCAGGAGCCTTTTATGCCGTGCGTCCAGGGTGAAAAGCTTGTTCTCAAAGTAGTTCACGGCCTCACCTCTTGCTGAAAAGGTCACTACCAGAACATTATTGGGATCCCGGTCATTGGAGGCCAGGGTATGAAACTCCATGGGCTTGTGAAAAATGACATCCCCCTGCTGAAGCCTGTAGCCCGTGGTTTCGGCAAGAACATCGATTTCCCCCCTGTCCACATAAACCATCTCCCAGAAATCATGCCTCTCTCCGGGAAAATAGAAATGCTTGGGGTGCTCGAAATAATAGAACGTGTAAAGCCCCAGTATATCAATTTCCTTTTTAAAAGGTATTAGCTCCCAGCCCATTGCATGCCTCCGTGGACGATTTGTTAAATTTCCAGTAACAAAAAGCAAAGACAGGTGTCTGTCTACATCATATCATAGAGCCATGGTCAGGCATAGCGGGCCGGACAGGTATAACAGGGAATAGCAGGAACTGTCCGTCCTTAAATCTGGAGGGCAGTTAACCGAATTCTCCCTCAAAAAATTAAACAAAAGGGGAAAGGAATGGGGCAATGATGAAAAAGGGAATTAGCGTATGGGCCTTTCCGGGGGATTGGCCTTTGGAAAAAATCTTTGCAACGGCCCGGGAGGCCGGTTTTGACGGTGTGGAGGTAGCTCTGGCGGAAAAGGGAGAGCTGAGCCTTGAATCAACGGAGGAAGATTTGGATAAAATCCGGCATCTTGCCCTCCGGTATGGTCTTGAGCTTTACAGCGTGGCGAGCGGCTTGTACTGGACGTACTCCCTAACCTCCGATGACCCCTTAGTAAGGGAGAAGGCAAAGGAAATTGTGAAAAAACAGCTTATTGCAGCCAAACGGCTGGCCTGTGATACCATTTTGGTGGTTCCGGGCTGTGTGGGTGCGGATTTTATTCCGGGCAGCGGCATTGTGGCCTATGATGAGGCGTACGAAAGAGCTTTGGCGGCCATGAAGGAGCTGAGCTCCTTTGCCGGGGAGCTGGGAGTGTGTATCGGAGTGGAAAATGTGTGGAATAAATTTCTCCTCTCACCGCTGGAGATGAAGCAATTTATTGATGAGTCGGACGGCTCGGCTTCTTCCCGGGTAGGCGCTTATTTTGATGTGGGCAATGTGGTCTTGACAGGCTATCCCCAGCACTGGATCCGTATATTGGGCAGCCGTATTAAAAAGGTGCATATAAAGGATTTCAAAAAAAGCGTGGGAACACTGGACGGTTTCGTGGATCTTTTATCCGGAGATGTGGACTATCCCCAGGTGATGGATGCGCTTAAGGACATAGGCTACGACGGCTGGATAACGGCTGAGGTAAGCGTTTTAAAGGACTTTCCGGAGGAAGGCGTTCGGCGTACGTCCGCAGCCATGGACAAAATTTTGAAGGCATAAAGCAAGGGGGAAAATAATATGTTAAAATATGGAATTATTGGTGTGGGAGGCCTTGGAAAGGTGCATCTTCGAAATACGGCGCAGCTGGAGCGGGAAGGCGTTGAAATCAGGCTGGCCGCATTGTGTGATGTGGAAGAAAGCCGTGTTTATGAAAAGGTTAAGCTTAATGTGGCGGAGGATAGCGAGCCTATGGATTTAAGCGCCTACCGACTTTATACCGATGCCCGGGAAATGCTGGACACGGAGGAGCTGGATTTTGTGATTACCGCACTTCCGACGGACATTCACTGCGAAATGGCGCTTATGGCCCTTGATAAGGGCTGCCATGTATTTTCGGAAAAGCCCATGGCCCGCACCCTGGAGCAGTGCCGGGCTATGGCGGAGCGTGCCGGGGAGAAAAACAGGCTTCTTATGATTGGCCAGTGCCTCCGGTATTGGCCGGAGTACCGCCTGCTGAAGGACTATATTGAGGATGGCCGTTGGGGGCAGGTATTGCGGGCCGAATTTAAGCGGTACAGCTCAACCCCTCTCTGGTCCTGGAAAAACTGGCTTATGGATGAGGCAAAAAG
>JAEXPO010000040.1 GCA_023446675.1 Bacillota bacterium
CTTCAGGCTCTTGGGATCAATGTTGGCATCGCCTTCAATAAGTCCCTTTTGCAGGGTTTCGTCAACAAATACCCTTTTCCCGTTTTCTTCCTTGTAAAGTCCGGCTTCCTTGGGCCCCCAGTACTTAATTTCTTCCCATTCGTCGGTAAACATAATGTTAATCCAGTTGAGAATCTGAGGCAGCTCCTCCTCTTTAATGGTCTTGAACAGCCACATGTAGTTGTTGGCGCCGCCCACTACCGGAACCGTATACTGGGCCGGATATTCGGGGAGATTCTCAATTTGGGTGATAAGAGGTACATAGCCGTAGCTTTTTCCGTTCGCCTTGAGCTGGTCGTTTAAGGTAACGATATTGCCGATACCCACCATGCCTGTTGCCAGCACGGTAGTGATGGCATACTGTCCGTTGAGGATTTTTTCCTTAAACTGCTCGGAGGTGTGGACCACGGATTCAGGATCGATAACACTGTCACGAATCATTTTATTCTGAATTTGCGCGGCTTCCTTGACGGCGGAGGTAAGCAGGCCAAACTCCAGCTTCTGAGTTGAGGCATTGTACATGCTCATGTAATTATAAGATTTGTAGCCTATCATTTCGCCGCCCAGAGCGGTCAGAGCCGTCCAATTGTCTCCTTTGGGATAGCCGAAGGGATACACCGGCTTGCCGTTTTCCGTAAGACCCAAAGCTTTTATGTCATACATAAGCTTGGTGTATTCCTCGGTGGTTTTAATGGGCAGAACAAACTGATCCACCACATATTCATTATTGCCTTCAATTTTGGCAAGAGCCTCCTCATAACCCAGGGCAGAAGGATAAAGCTGCTTTAGAATATCATCCCGGATAAGGAAGCAGGAGGAGCTGCCGATGGCATTCCAGGTGGCGCTTTGGGCTGAAAGGCCGTAATAGCTGTGCCACTCGGTATCCTTGCCTTCAATATCCTCATAGACGGTGGACAGAAGCTCAAAGGGTATGCCATAGATGACCCCGTCAACGGTTACCGCGTCCCAGGCGTAGTCGGGAAGACTCTTTAAAACATCGGGGGCGTATTTTTCAAGAAGCTCAGGGGTAAGTCCCCAGAGCTGATTGCCCTCTACCGCTTTGTCAAAGCCTATCTGGTTGGAGGAGATACCGATATTGGGAAGCATATCCCCCGCTGCCATCATGCCTAGCTTGACCACAGGGTCCTGTCCGCCGTTTCCAAAGGCCTCGGTGATTTTAACACGGGATTTGGCCTCAATCCAATCCCCCGGTATATTCTCGGCGGGATTGGCTATGGCAGCCAAATCCGCGCCGTGGGACTGCCAGTAGGAAATTTCAAGGTCCTTTTCCGGTGCATAGGGTGCTTCCTCCGTGGGTTGAGCCGACGCCGAAGATGTAGGCTGGGGCGTATTGGTCTGATTTGCCTGTTCGGAAGAGCCGCAGCCCGACATCAGGGATACGCTCATGGTGAGTGCCACGGCAAGACTTGCCCACCGCTTGTTTTTTAGTTTCATAATAGATCCTCCCTCTTTATTTTCAAATAAATTCTTTGGATTATCAAATGTTTTCAAATGTAAAGCTCAATCAGCAGCGTTTTTATTCCCAATTGCAATTGGAAGACGAAAGCTTCATGCTTCCCCGTGTTACGGTGAGGCCGAAATAGCCGGGCCGGGTTATGGCCTCTGATGACGAATCCGTGTAATCAAAAACAGGTGTATCGTTGACAGTCATAAAAAGCCTTACCCCCTTAGCCGTGTTTTGAGCTCCCATACTTATCCTGGCGCTTTTTCCCTTTGTAAGGACATTGGGCAGAGGACCGCCTCCCAGGGCTGCAAAAGGAAAGACATCCCCATAGAACATGGTGCGCTTCATATTATTAAACCGGTGAAGCTCAATGAACCTGTCACCCAGAACCACCGCGTACCCCTCATTTTGGGGATCCATGACCCTTCCCCTGTTATGCCTGCTTCGAAGATACAGGCAAACCAGCTCGTTCTCCTGGGCCTCCAGCACAAAATCAAAGGTCAGGACTTCATTTTCAAAAGGCCTTCCGCCATAGATGGCTGTTCCCTGGCCGCCTTCTGTTGAAAGCTCAAGCCAGCCGGGTCCGTTTTTTATCAACACATCGCTTCCCGCATTCCAGAATGGGGCATCCTCAATAAAATCCCCGGTGGGACGGGCTAGTACGGAGAGCTCAAAGGCGGCTTCCAGTTGAGCTCCAGCCTTTGTAACGGCGATAATGCGGGCCTCTCCCTGAGAAAGGGCGCTGACAATTCCCTTATCATCCACCTTTGCCACGACCTCATTGTTACTTTTATAACAAACCCCTTCCGGAAGGCTAACCCGGCCAAGAGCACTGAGGCAAAGGGGGTTCAACTCCAGGGAGGTTCCCGGCAGCATTCGGTTTCTGTGGGCTGTAAGTGCCAAGGCTTCAGTCCGGTCATCCACAAAAACATCCAGCTTGCTGCCTTTACCGCCGTCAAGGCTTACCTCCAGGGTACACCTGCCGAAGGAAATTCCCTTTAGTGTTCCATTGGAACTCACCTCAGCCACCCGGTTGTCGGAGGAGTGAAAGCGCAGCTTTCTTGTTGGGAAGTTTTCTATTTTCACGCCTCGCACCGTGCGGACGGTATAAGCAAGGGGCTTTTCCTCGCCTGCCTTCATAGACAGCGCTTCTTCCAGGAAACACACCTTTTCAGGCACAGAATAATCCTCTCTCAGCCGTGAATAATCCCCTGTAAGGCCCGCTGCGGAAAGCGCCTCCTCGGCTTTTTCCGGCCAGCTTCTTATAGGGTAGGCTTCCGCCTTTTCTATGGAGACCTTTTTCTGTCCAAGGGCGGGATTATAGTACAAATACCCTCCGGAAAGAAAGGTGTCCCTTATTGAAATGTCGTGAACCTTGACGCTGACGCCGCTGATATTGCACCACATTTCCGTATTTTCAAAGACATTGCCCTCTGCAATCCAGTTGGAGCTTCCCTCGTCAAAATAAAAGCCTCCGTACTTGGGCTCCACTTGATTGCGGATCACATTGCCGCGGATCACATTGGGGTTTTCCGCATTACCCCCTGTAGGGCCTATAAAGTACATGCCCCCGCCGTCAAAGAGCCTTGTCATAAAGGTATCCACCACATTGGACACAATTTTCATGCCCCGGGTGCAGGAGGTATCGATAACATTCCAGCCGTACCCGATATGAAGGCCCGAATAGGGACAGTTTAAAATTTCATTGTTGCTGATTTCCGTATTCACCGAAAACGCTGCCGACAGGGCTGCCGCCGACATGTATTCCACCGCCGTGTCATGAATGTAATTCTGGCAGATGCGGGTATTTACTATGGCGTCTTCCTCTTTTTCAGGCAGGTAATTGCTTTTGCTTTCAGGGCTACGGAACTCCGGATCTCCAATGCTGATGCCGCCTCCGGAAATATCCCCTATCTCGCAGCCCTTCACAAGGGTATTGTGGCAGGATTTGGTGATGCGAAGGGCCGTAATCCCCATTTTGGTAAAGCGGCAGTCCTCAAAGGAAATTCCTTCCCCATACTCCAGCTCAATGGCAGCGTCGCTCTGATGATCGCTGTCCAGGGAGGTATCAAAAACCTCCCGGATATAGTTGTTCTGGCTGTCGCAGTGGCCGTTGGCATAATTGGGGCGAAGCCAGCCTGTGTATTCAAAGTCAATGCCCTGAAAGCCGATGTTTTTAACCTTTTGGTCTGCCGAGTGCCCTTTTATGGACAGCAAGACATCAATTTCCGGAATAACCGCCTGTACATTTGCCATATTCTCTCCCGGAAGGGGCAGATAGTAGAGATAGCCGTCCTTACGGCTTAAATACCATTGGCCGGGAGCAGTGAGAAATTCCAGGGCATTTTCCGCCCATTGGGGGTAACGGGCGGAAGTGCCGAATTTGTGGGTAACATAGTACCAGCCAGGCTGGGTCATATACACCAAAGCTCTGTTCCCGTCCCGCTCCACGTGGTCAATGGTGCACCGGGACATGGTAAAGCTGTTGGGATAAACCAGCTCCACATCTCCGATATTTTGTATTTCCATGAGGGACAGATCCTCTGTTATGTAGGCGGGGCCTCCCGTCTTGTGGCAGTCGGGATCGTAGCCGGTGAGTCCCAAGGTATTTCCTTCCCTCCGGGCTCGCACTGTCCTGCGC
>JAEXPO010000043.1 GCA_023446675.1 Bacillota bacterium
CGGTAACAGGAAGCCTTCCCACAAACTCGGGTATGAGACCGTACTTCAATAAATCCTGGGGAGACATTTGTGAAAAAAGCTCACCCACATCCTTTTCTTTACGGCTTTCCACATGAGCGCCAAAGCCCATGGCCTTTTCGCCGATACGGCCTTGAATAATCTTTTCCAGTCCGTCAAAGGCGCCGCCGCAAATAAAGAGAATGTTGGTAGTATCAATCTGTATAAATTCCTGATGAGGGTGCTTTCTTCCTCCCTGAGGGGGTACGGAAGCCACAGTGCCCTCTAGTATTTTCAAAAGGGCCTGCTGCACGCCTTCACCGCTGACATCCCGGGTAATGGAGGGATTCTCCGATTTTCTTGAGATCTTATCCACCTCATCGATGTATATGATCCCCTTTTCGGCCCGCTCCACATCATAATCCGCGGCCTGTATCAGCTTAAGGAGTATATTTTCAACATCCTCGCCCACATAGCCTGCTTCCGTGAGGGAAGTGGCATCAGCGATGGCAAAGGGGACATTGAGTATTTTGGCCAGGGTCTGAGCCAGATAGGTCTTTCCGCAGCCTGTAGGGCCTACCATGAGAATATTGCTTTTCTGCAGCTCAATTTCGCTCTTGGCGCTTTCAGTGCGGATGCGCTTATAGTGGTTGTAAACAGCCACTGCCAGCGTCCGCTTGGCCTTATCCTGACCTACCGCGTACTCGTCAAGTATCCGCTTGATATCCTGAGGCTTTGGAATTTCGTCCATCTGCTGCTCAACATGGGATTCCTCGAATTCCTCCTCAATAATTTCGGAGCACAATTCGATGCACTCATTGCAAATATAAACTCCCGGGCCGGCAACAATGCGGTTGACCTGATCCTGAGTCTTTCCGCAAAAGGAGCATTTTACCTGTTTCTTATCGTCATATCTTGCCATTCCGTCACCCCGTTATTCTGCGCTCCATGACCAGATCCACAAGTCCGTAGTCCTTGGCCTCCTGGGCGCTCATAAAATAATCCCTTTCCACATCGGCTTGAATTTTTTCAAGCGGCTGTCCGGTTTTCTCACTCAAAAGCCTGTTGAGGTGGTCTTTTGTTTTGAGAATCCATTCGGCGTGGATTTTTATATCGGTGGCCTGGCCTCTTGCTCCTCCCAAGGGCTGATGAATCATAATGGTGCTGTTGGGCAGAGCAAAGCGCTTGCCCTTGGCGCCTGAAGTCAGCAAAAAGGCTCCCATGCTGGCGGCCATACCGACACAGATAGTGGAAACATCGCATTTGACATACTGCATGGTATCATAAATAGCCATACCGGAGGTAATAGAGCCTCCCGGACTATTTATGTAGAGCTGAATGTCCTTATCCGGGTCATCTGCCTCCAGAAAAAGCATTTGTGCTACTACAAGACTCGCCGTTACATCATTAACTTCATCGCTTAATAAAATGATTCTATCCTTTAACAGTCTTGAATATATGTCGTAGGATCTTTCTCCTCTGCTGCTCTGTTCAACTACTATAGGTACCAGTGACATCTTACATTACCTCCTTCAGGTTTTAAAAAAGTATTTTTAATGGCTTATACTGCTATCTTTCCACCATGTAAGGAATTCTAATCGATTTCCCGGAAGTTTTCAGGTATGGGCCGCCGCTTGAGTAGACGGACAATCAAACGGCCGCGTTCACAAGAAGTTCAACGGTCTTTCTGCGCACAATGGTATTCTTGATATATTCTATATCATCTTCATGCAAATGTTTCTTCATTTCCTCAACGGGCTGCTTGTATCTTTCAGACATGGAAACCAGCTCTGCCTCATATTCTTCTTCATTGACTTCAACGTTTTCGGCCTTGCCTACAGCTTCAAGCACCAGCTGGGTTTTAACATCGTTGAGGGCGCTGTCATGCTGCTCGGTACGGATTTGGCTTTCATCGGAGCCAATCATCTTAAGGTAGTTTGCAAGGTCCATGCCCTGGTAGCGAAGCTGCATGTCGAACTGACGAAGCATATCATCCAGGCGGCGGCTGACCATAACCTCGGGAATATCCACCGTGGCGTTATCAGCAGCCTTTTTTACAACAGCATCCTCAAACTTGTGCTCAGCCTCATGCTCTGCCTTTTCCAAAAGCTTGGCTTTTACATCGGCCTTGTATTCGGCAAGGGTTTCAAATTCGCTGACATCAGAAGCAAATTCATCATTTATTTCAGGCAGCTGCTTTACCTTGATATCATTAACCTTAACCTTGAAAAGAGCGGGCTTTCCTGCAAGATCCGCACTGTGGTAATCCTCAGGGAAGGACACATTGACATCAACCTCGGCTCCAAGAGAAGCTCCTACGAGCTGTTCCTCAAAGCCGGGAATGAAGGAACCGGAGCCAATAACCAGGGTATAGCCCTGAGCTGTGCCGCCGTCAAAGGGTACGCCGTCAATGCTTCCTGCAAAATCGATATCCAGAGTATCGCCTGTTTCAACCGGGCGGTCCTCCACATTAACCATTTTGGCGTTTCTTTCAGCCGTCTTCTTAATTTCGGAATCCACATCCTCATCGGAAACGGAAACCTCTTCTTTGGCTACCTCAAGGCCCTTGTATGCGCCCAGCTCAACCTCGGGCTTCAAGGTAACGGTTGCAGTAAATACAAAAGCTT
The DNA here is from genome assembly GCA_023446675.1 of Bacillota bacterium. GTDB lineage: Bacteria > Bacillota > Clostridia > DSM-8532 > DSM-8532 > DTU059. The sequence goes on from JAEXPO010000043.1 coordinate 2,625, forward strand.
CGCCCTTGCCCATTTTAACAACATCAATTTCCGGTCTGTCAACAGGCTCAAGCTTGTGCTCGTCAATGGCTTTATCATAAGCTTCGGCGCAGGCAAAATTGATTGCATCCTCATAAAGGGCCTGCTCGCCGTAATATCTTTCAATAACACTTCTGGGGGCCTTTCCTTTACGGAAGCCGGGAATGTTGAATTTTCCTTTATTTTTGTTGTATGACTTTGCCATACAGGACTCGAACACGTCTGCGGCGACTTCAATTTCCAGCTTCGCCACATTTTTTTCAATCTTCTCAATTTGTACGCTCATTCACGTATCCTCCATACCAGGTAAAACCTTTAATATCTCTACCATTGTCTTCATAAACCATTAAATTATACAATACAATCCCGTAAAGCGCAACTTATTCTCCTTTTGCCGTGATTTGGCACGCCCTGCACACCCATCAACCGAATTATTTTGACAGAATTCCTGCAAAGATATGCAGCCCTGCTTCCTGGGCTTTTAAGCCCAAAAACAGTATGGCATCCGACAGAGCAAGACAAGGAGCTTGCTTCGGAACCGTGTTTGGCTTTTTAATTTCATTCATGGCAAAGGAATAGTAAAGCTTCGGAAAGTCCTGTGCTTCAGGCTGTGCGGAAATGCTCGCCTTCAACCTCATGGAGCTTAAGGCAGAGCTCTTTAAAGTCCTCACGGTGATTCAGAAAAACACGAACCAGCTCCGGATCGAAATGCTTGCCGCTGCCCTGGGCAATAATCTCGGCAGACTGGTCATAGGGGAAGGCATCCTTATAGGGCCTTTTGCTGGTGAGCGCATCCAATACATCCACAAGAGCCACAATACGTGCGCTCAAGGGAATTTCCTTCTGCTTCAGGCCTTTGGGATAGCCCGTGCCGTCCCATTTTTCGTGGTGTGCTTCCGTTATTTCTATACCCATGCCGAAAAGGCTGCGCCCGCTTTTCATAATATGGCTTTCCGCCTCACGCATCACATCCGCGCCGTATACGGCATGCTTCTTCATTTCGTCGAACTCTTCCGGAGTAAGCTTACCCGGCTTCATGAGTATGGCGTCCCTGACCCCAACCTTGCCGATATCGTGCATGGGGCTGAAGCGCTCCAAATCCGCCATGAACTGAGGTGTTATAAACTGGGAATAGGCGCTTTCCTTTAAAAGGTAATCGCCTAGTGCACAGGCATACACCTGCATCCTGTCCAAATGGTCTCCCGTCACCTCATCCTTGGCCTCCGCCATTTTCGCAAGGGCCAGAAGGCTGCTGTAAAGAAGGCTGTCCAGAAAGACACTTTTTTCAAAGCTCAGATTGATGGAATTGGCTAAAAGCCGGAGAAAATCCTTGTGCTTTTCCCTGTAAACATTCCGTTTAATACTGGAAAAGAATATAAAGCCGTAGGTATTTCCTCTTACCGATATAGGAAAGGTAATAGAGGATTTTATGCCCGCGCTCATGACAATACGTGTATAATCATGAGTCGGCCTTTTTTTCAAATATTCTCTGTAATCATTGATTATCCGGGGCTCATTGGCAAGAATAAGGCTTTCCAGGCTGGTTTTGTCAATGGGCACCTTTAAAGGGAGCAAGCCCTGAGGAAGGTCTGTCACCTTACCGCCGGAAATACCGAAGGAGGGTATCAGCAGGCGCTTGCCCTTCTCCTCCTTGACAAGGCAGATTCCGATATAATCGTATGGCACATAGGGTGCAAAGGATTTGTAAATATAATTAAGAAGCTCATTAAAGGAAAGGCTTCGGTTCATGCTCTCAATAAGCTCCATAATGCGCTTATTCTTCTTGAGGGCTACCTGTCCGTTCACATATAGAATCCTGTAGGCAATAAGGGTACCCGCGGCACCGACGGTCAAAAGCCAGTCCGTATAAACCCTGAATGAGCCCGTCTGAAATTGAGGGGTTCTTTCCGCCCAAAAGACAATACCCAGAATCACTAGCCAGATGACAATCAAAGCCGGCAGTACCTGTTGTTTTTTCATATCAAACACCTTAAAGCGCATGGGAATAAATTGGACAATGCTTCCATACCGTTTTATTCCATTATAGCCTACCTGTTTCGACATGAAAAGACAAGAACAGCAAATCTTTATCGAAAAAACTTAATTAATAAGCCTGATGGGATCAAAGGCAATCTGATTGCAGGCCACAAGCCTGAACGCAACACCCTCCACCTCTTCATAAAGGGCCTGCCGGGACACCTTCCCGTGGATATGACCGTAAACACAGAGCTTGACACCATATTCAACCAGGATGTCTCCGAAAGCATTAAGCCTGTGCCTGACATCAAAGGGAGGATAATGAAGCTGGGCAATCAGGGTTCCACCCTGCTTCATTCCTTCCTTCAAAGAAAGCTTCAGCCTTTCCTGCTCTCGCTTGTAAATCTTTTCATCCTCTTCGGAGAAATCGGGCTCGTCAGGACTTTTCCAGCCCCGGGTACCGCAAATGGTATAGCCGTTACAGGAATAGGCATTATTGTAGAGCATATTGAGGGTATGGAAGCCATGCACCGCCTTAAAATCCTCAAATTTTTTAGAGGTGCTCCACCAATAGTCATGATTGCCCTTAGAGAGGAATTTCTTTCCCGGAAGGCTGTTCAGCCATGTAAAATCAGGGATGGATTCTTCCAGACTGATGGCCCAGGAGATATCTCCGGGAATCAGTACCCAGTCTTCCTCCCCAATTACCCGAATCCAGTTTTCTTTTAGCTTGTCGGTATGATTTTCCCAATTTCCCCCGAAGATATCCATAGGCTTATCGGTGCCGAAGGAGAGATGCAAATCGGAAATAGCGAATATGGCCATGCGTAACCTGTGCTTCCGTTTCCTTTTAGGATAACTATAATATTTAATGCTAGATTTTTTTTAGAAATTGTCAGCCGGGAATAAGAGCAAATTTAATGATACCTTGAGCGGCTATGGCGCCGTCCACGGAAGCCTTAGCCGCTACCCGTCCCATTTCTCTCCTGAAAGCCATGACTTCAATTTCAAGAAGCAGCACATCTCCCGGAACCACCTGTCTTCGTATTTTCATATCCTCGATTCCGGTTAAAAGCGCCAGCTTGCCCTTGTTCTCAGGAACCAAAAGGCCCCCGACTCCTGCGCATTGTGCAAGAGCCTCAATGATTAGTACACCGGGCATAATGGGGGTTCCAGGGAAATGCCCCTGGAAATGGGGCTCATTAAATGTCACATTCTTAATGCCCGCCATCTTCATGCCGGGCTCTAGCTGAAGTGCGTCCGGCCGGGGAAGAAGTATCATCTTATCCACCAGCAGGAAAGGGTATCTGTGGGGCAGAAGATCCTGTATTTCCCGTGCAGTGAGCACCTGCTTATGTTCTTCCTGGCTTTTTGCAGCCGTTTCCTTGGTTTCATCCGTCATATAAAACCGCCTCCTTCTGATTTTAACACCCAAAAGGGTGCTCCCTAAAAGCGCTGTAATGGCTTAATCCTGATCCCAGTTGTGCCAGATGTTCTGCACATCATCGTGATCCTCAAGACGATCTATCAGCTTTTCCATATTGGAAACAGCCTCTTCCTCGGTAAGCTTAGCCAATGTTTTGGGTATCATGGTGACATCGGCGCTGATAAATTCCAAGCCGTCCTTTTCAAGACTTTCACGAACCTGAGTAAAGCTTTCCGGCTCGGTAAGTATTTCAAAATATTCGTCTTCCGCGGAAAAGTCCTCGGCGCCTGCATCAAGGACCTTAATCATGAGCTCATCCTCATCCATTTCGGGCTTTTTTTCAAGAATAAGCTGGCCTTTTTTGTCAAACAAATAGGACACACAGCCCGTAGCACCCAGATTTCCGCCGTATTTATCAAAGAAATGGCGAATATCACCGGCCGTACGATTACGGTTATCCGTGAGGGTTTCAACGATAACCGCCACACCGCTGGGGCCGTAGCCCTCGTATGAAATAGCCTCATAGCTGGAGCCGTCTCCCTCTCCCGCCGCTTTTTTAATGCTGCGGGAAATTGAATCGTTGGGCATATTATTGGACTTCGCTTTGGCAATAATATCTCTGAGACTGGTGTTTGACTGGGGATCACTGCCTCCGCTCTTGACGGCGATGGCGATTTCCCGTCCAAGCTTCGTAAACATTTTACCCCGCTGGGAATCCGTCTTCTCCTTTTTAT
>JAEXPO010000056.1 GCA_023446675.1 Bacillota bacterium
CCCTTGCAGACAGCAGGGCACAAGCCCTGTGGGGGCATCTTAAGGATTTTGAGTGGCTCTACGGGCGGCTTGATGATTACCGCTCAAAGAAAGTGCTGACAAATATCCTCTCCTACTGGCTGTCGTCAGATTATACTTATATATACGATTTGTCGGATAAGTACTATCACCAGTATTTTGACTACGATGTATTATCCTGCGGGCAGGATGAGGTTATCGTTGACCTTGGCGCGTTTATAGGCGATACCCTTATTGATTATGTAAAAATGTTCGGGAGCCACTGCTATAAGCGTTACTATTGCTATGAAATTGTTCCTGAGAACGTTCATTATATCCATAAAAATGTTGAGCTGTACGGACTAAAGAATATCGAGGTCCGTGAAAAAGGAGCCAGCGATAAAAACGGTACACTTTACCTCTCCGTAAGTGGCGTGCCCTCCGTAAGCAAGCTTGCCGAAAGCGGTGAGAGAACAGTTCAAACAGTCAGGATTGACGACGACGTGCCTGAGCCGGTGACCTTCATAAAGATGGACATTGAAGGCGGCGAGGAGCAAGCCCTGCTGGGCTGCCGCAAAAAAATTCTTGAAAGTCATCCCAAGCTTGCTCTGAGCGTCTACCACAACCATGAGGATTTATGGCGGCTTGCCCGTATAATTGACCAAACGGACCCAACCTATCGCTTTTACCTGCGCTATTACGGCTATGGGCTTCTGCCCACGGAATACGTACTGTATGCCATATAAGAGGCCATCCGTTTAAATACGGAGGGCCTCCGGAGATAACCTTCTACATCTTTTCTACAAGTCGGGCCAGCTCCTGCCAGTCCCTTATGTAAAGGCAGTCACAGTCGGGCTTCTGATCCAGATTTATATCCCTGTAAAAGCAATCCTTTTCACTGTGATACCATACCGGAAAAATCCCCACAGAGGAAGAGCCTATAACATCAAAGCGGGTATTATCGCCGCAATACCATACCTCCTCAGGAGAAAGACCGGCCTTTTTTAGAGCCAGATGGAAAAGCAGGGGATCGGGCTTTCTGAAAACATACTCACTGGATGCCAGTATAAACTCGAAATCATTTTCAGGTATAAGCCTGTTAATGCGTTTTGCCAGAGATTTTCCTCCAAAGGAAATATTACTGATTACTCCGCTTCTTATGCCCTTTTTCCTTAAGGCCGCCAAAACCTTTTCAATATGCGGCATAGGCTCTCCCGGAGCCGCATGATCCCAGAAGATGAGCTCAATATCCTCATGGGAAAGGGAAAATTCAATATTAAGGGATTCGTAGAGCAGCTTTTGGAACATATGGTTATGTACCTCCACTCCGTAATCCCTGGCACGGCTTCCGACGGTTTCAAATATCTCATTTGAAAAGCGGCTGATTTCCTCCGCGCCCAGATTATTGTCATTTCGAACCGCATGCTTCATAACAGCCCGGGTTCCCCTTACCGCATCAAAGCTATGCTCATACACCAAAGTGTGTCCGTAATCAAAGAGTATCATTGCAGGCTTCTTCAAATGAAATCCAACCTTTCCTTATAATTAATGCCTATTCGTATTATATCGCTTTGGCTTCCGGTTGTCATGGTTGTCATGATTGACACGAGTTTTCACCGAATGCAGGTGCACCCTTAAGAGCTCGGGCAGCCATATCTCCGGAGTTTTTACAGCAGACACAACGCCGCATTTCAGGACATGACTTTTTCAGTCATGATATTGTATGATATTCCTGAAAGGGTGGTAGTTTATGAACTGGATTCAGAGCATGTCGAAAGCCATTCGTTACATTGAAGAGCATTTGACCGATGATATTAATACAGATGAAATATCAAGCCGGGCTTATTCGTCAAACTCACATTTTCAACTTATTTTTCATTTGGTCATGGGCATGACCGTCGGCGAGTACATTCGCAACAGACGACTGAGTTTAGCAGCCCAGGATTTGCTAAAGCCAAACAGCAAAATCATTGATGTGGCTATGCGGTATCAGTATGATACACAAGAAAGCTTTTCCAAGGCGTTTACACGGTTTCACGGCATACCGCCGTCGAAAGCTCAGCGGAGAAAGGTTAAGCTGTTTCATCCGCTGTCTATAAACGTTACCATTCAAGGAGGATTTGATATGTCACGTAAACTGGTTGACGAGTTTTATTGGAGCGACCTCCAAGAGCAGAAGAGCGAGAAACTAACGGATGCCGAGAAATACAAAAGGATTGTTAGTTGGGCGGCCAAAGCAAGGGGGCAAAATCCGGGGGTTTTTGATGCGTTAACCCAATGGGTGCTGGATGATACCCAATGGGGCGACGAAAAGCTCGCCGAAAATGAACAAATTTTGATGCAAGGTGTGTTGACGCGGTTCAGGGAACAGAACGCACAGCTTCGGGCCTACCTGTCAGAATTAGAGCCCTCCGGCGTAGTTAACCCGGCGGTGTTCAAGGCGCTGGATCGGTTTGACGACGAGCTGTCGGGGCTGGTTCATGACAAGCGGCTGCAAGACGTGGCAGCCCAGGTGTTTGCCGACTTTTCCCACATGGGTGAGCGACGCATACGGGAGCAAATTGCAGGAAACAAAACGGGGCCTGCGGGTACCAATAGTGTGGATTTATTTGGGTATATCAATTACCTGAAGGACAGCGACGCAGGGGTACAGTGGGCGCTGTTTATGCCGGATATGGTTGAGCGGCAGCAAAAGGGCTTCAAGGTGGACAGCTTTGAATATAAAAAAATGCCTGCCATGCGCTTTATCGGGCGGGAAGGCGACGACCTGGACAATATGGAGGTTCGCAAGAAGCTTTTCCTCATTCTGGACGCCATGACCGAGCATAAATCGGACCTTGACTATGATGTTTTGTTTATGCACCATTACGGGCTATGTGTGGATGTCGGCCCGTGGCATGGTTTTTGGGGGCGGTTTATGAAGGCGGATACCCCTGTGCCGGAAGGATT
>JAEXPO010000111.1 GCA_023446675.1 Bacillota bacterium
GGCTTTGGGACAAAGAGCCTTTCTCCCCCGGGATATAAGTCCCTACAGAAGCAATACATATTTTGTTGTAAATAACGGAGGGGTAGGAGTAACCGTCTCTCTTCAACTGTCTGCGGTGAATTCCGCCAGCTACTATATCACGGACGGCTCATCCTTTAGTCTTCTGGCAGGCGGCACACGTCTATTTGTACCTACCAGACCGTCTAAGTTTGCGCGTGTTTTGGCTTCGGCAGTGCTTCTTGCTTCCCTTGAGGTTTATTATTTTGGCCAGGCATAAACCCTGCCGGTAAAGAAAGGAACAGAATATATGAATTATCTAATCTTTAATACGAATGCGGCTAATTTAAATGCAACCGTTTACGGTATGGACAACAATCAGGTAAAGCCCATTGCGGTGGACTCCAACGGCTATTTTGTTCTTTCCCCTTTGGGAGCTGTTACCGTGACTGCAACCAATCTTGATATAAGGGATTTAAATTCCGCCACGGATTCGGTGACTGTGACGGCTACAGACCTGGATATCAGAAACCTGAGCGGCACACAGGACAGCGTCCAGATTTATAATTGCGGTTTTGTAGAGGATAACCTTTCCACAACCGTTGCTTCAGGTACCTCTTACTTATTGGTCAAAGATATTTCTAATTACAGGCAAAACAGCTATTACCTGAAAAATAACGGCTCCAGCTCAGTGACAATCGCCATGCAGCTTTCGCCCGTGAACACAAGCTCCTATTTTGTGGATGATGTATCCACGGCAACCGTCACTGCGGGAGGCGGTGGAATCGTTGCCGCAACGGTTGCAATGAAATTTGCCAGGCTGAGAGTGACGGCTTCGTCAAGTACTGCTGTAGAGGTCTATTACAATGGCAGAGCCTGATTCCTTTTCCAACCTGTTTATTACGTTTTACGGTGTGTGGTATACTTAAAAAAAATTAAGGAGTTAGGAGTTTAATTTTTTGAGAGACAGGATGAACAAAAGAAGGTATCTTAAAATACTTCTAATACTGCTGGCAGTGGTGACAGTAGTGAATGCATTCAGAATAGATATAAAAGTTGTGCGGTACGAACTCAAAAGCCATAAAATCAGCCGGGGCTTCAGAATTGTTTTAATAACCGACTTGCACAGCTGTGACTATGGAGAGCAGCAGGACAAATTAATGAACAGAATTGTTGAGCAAAAGCCGGATATTGTTCTGCTGGGCGGCGATATTGTGGATGATGTGCTGCCTCAAGCCAAGGCCAAAGAGTTTCTTTCTGCCGTATCGGAGCGCTTTCCCTGCTATTATGTTTCGGGCAATCATGAATATTGGAGCGGAGATATTCAAAATATTAAGGAAATGATAGAGGGCTATGGCATCACCGTGCTTGAAGGAGAGACTTTGTCGGTTGTTGTAAACGGCCAGTCCATTATGCTTTCCGGAGTCGATGATCCGGAAGTGGGTGAAGCCGCATTTCAAGCACAGCTTGATGCCTGTGCCGAATATGCAGGCAAAAACGATTTTTCCGTATTACTGTCCCATCGTCCCGAACGTATTGAAGATTATCAGGCTGCCGGCTTTGATTTGGTTTTAGCCGGACATGCCCATGGCGGTCAATGGCGCATTCCGTATTTGTTAAACGGTCTTCTTGCTCCTAATCAGGGCTTTTTTCCTAAATATGCAGGTGGCCTCTATCAGATTTCTCCTGCTGTTATGGTGGTCGGCAGAGGGCTAGCCAGGGAAAGTACACGGATTCCTAGAATTTTCAACCGGCCTGAGGTTGTTGTCATCGATGTAAATCCAGGCTGAGGCAGCCTTTTAATTTCCTCATGACCGGCTCAGCCTTCTAATACGGTGAGTACGGTGCGTAATAAGAAATCACGCTTAAAGGGCTTAATAATAAAATCCTTTGCGCCGGCTGAGATCGCTTCCGCTATAAAGGGCTCCTGTCCCATGGAGCTGCACATGATTACTTTAGCCTCAGCGTGTTTTTTAATTATCTTTTTCAGAGCCTCCACACCACCCATTCCCTGCATATTAATATCCATAAGTACGATATCGGGCTTGTACAACTCATAACAGGATATAGCCTGGGCTCCGTTGGAGGCTTGTGCGACAATGGTGTACCCGGCTTTTTCTAAAATTGCTTTTTCTATTTCTCTCATAAAGCTTGAATCATCTGCAAGCATTACTGTTTCATGCATTCCATAACCACCTTTTGCTGCAAAGTACGTTCGCGGTATATTTCTCCTGCTGCCCGTCCTATCATTAAAATAACAGTATAACCTGAGCCGCGCCTTGTGTGCCATTCTTTTTTCCAGGCTGTTAACCCCTGAAAAAATAATCAGGGCTCCACAAAGCCCATAAGTCCCTTTTTAGTGGCTTTTTCAAAAATTATTGATAATATCGTGCTACGGTTGTAATATGTAATTGTATTACATATGTAACACAGGAGGCTATAGGAATGCAGTTAGAAAAAAAGATTTCCAATGCGGAGCTTGAGGTTATGAAGATACTCTGGCGTGAAAAGAAGGCGGTACCCTTTACAGATATCCGTTTGGAGCTGCAAACATCAAAAGGCTGGGAAAAGTCCACAATTAATACTTTAATCCGTCGTTTGGTTGAAAAAAAGGCGATTAATACAGAAAAGCGCGATATCCTCTACTACATACCCAACGTTCATGAATCAGAATACATTCAATCTGAAGAACAGAGCATGCTTGACAGATTGTATGAAGGCAGCGCAAAGAAATTTATCGCTGCGCTTTGCCATCGGGGGCAGCTGAAAGAAAAAGATATTGATGAATTAAAAGCGTTCTTTAAGATGGAGGGAGAGGGCAATGAATGATAAGCTGTTCAGTGAGCTGATACGCACGATTGTCACAATGTCTCTGTCGGGAAGTGTTCTTGCATTATTACTTTCTATAATCAAGCCGTTTTTTAAAAACCGGCTTTCAAAGTCATTACAATATTATAGCTGGGTTATAATTGTTCTCATTATGATTCTGCCTCTTTGTAAAATTATTAAGCTGCCTGTAAATACCGGGTTTTTACCGGTGTTAAACATTCATGAAAGAATAGGGGGATATATGGAGACGGCCGATGATGAACAACACGGTACGGCTGTGACAGTGCATAAAGCACCTGATGAAACAAAAAAGCCTAAGCTGGAGGAGCTTCAATGGACCGTTCTTTTTCTTATTTGGGGAACAGGTGCAATCATTTATTTAAGTGTAAACCTCTATGGTTACTATAGGTTTATAGGCAAATTAAAGATCTCTCAGGCACCTGGGAACAATGAGGAAAGCACTATGCTGCTGAATTTGTCAAAGAATTCACGTATGCCTTTATTGTATCGGAGTCCTCTTGTCTCAACACCTGTGCTCAGGGGGCTTTTTCATCCTGTAATTATTCTCCCTGACACCGTTTATACCGCAGAACAGCTGGAAAACATATTATCCCACGAGCTTACCCATTTTCGTCGGAAGGATGTTTTGGTTAAGTGGCTCATGGTTCTGGCAAACGGGATACATTGGATGAATCCCATTGTGTATTTTATTTGCAGGCAAACCAGCCGGGCATGTGAATTATCCTGTGA
>JAEXPO010000177.1 GCA_023446675.1 Bacillota bacterium
CGTCATTTACCATAAGGCCTTCTTTTTTGTAGACCATAAACATTTTAAAGCTGGGCACACCATAGTCGCAGGCGTCCTTAAACTCCTCCAGCACAGCGTCGGTTAAATCGGTAAGCCCCACATGAAAGGCATAATCCACACAGGCCTGGGGAGCGCACAGGGCATCCCTTCCCTCCACGGTTTCAATGATGCCCATGCCTTTTCTTTGCATGCAAAAGTCAAAAACAGTGGTTACACCGCCGCAGGCTGCCGCCCGGGTTCCGGCAAAGTAGCTGTCGGACGAAACCGTACCTCCGAAGGGCATCTGCAAATGAGTATGAACGTCAATGGCTCCGGGGAGAACGTATTTGCCTTCGGCGTCCACCACCTCCGCGCCTTCGGTATCCAAGCCCTCGCCTATTGCGGCAATTTTTCCGTCCCTGACGCCGATATCCGCCTTGAAGCGGCTGTTGGCATTAATTACAAGACCGTTTTTAATGATTAAATCCATTTAATCCACACTCCTTTTCATTTGGCGTATCCGACTTTCTTAAAAATTAAAAAAGCGCACATGAAAATCCATTACCTTTCATGAGCGCCCTTGCTATCGTTTAAGTGTTATTCAATTCTTTCATGATTATAGCACCCGTATCCCCTTCTTGTCTATGTTTCTTCATCACAAATATAACATCCCCTTTTTGTTTGTAAATGCAGCACAACACCCTTTGTGCGGCAGTTTAAGCGGATTCCGGTTTATGGGGCGATTTTATCCATTTGCTTGTAAAACCCCGTTTTATCCTGTAGAGTAGGGTTAATGAACATTCTCCCTAAAGAGGGGTTTATTTTATTTTTTTTGACATTTTTTATTTTAATGACTTGACTTTAAATTTCGCTTTCAGCGAGGAGGTATTTTTTGTGAATTTAAAATTCTTTATGCCCACTCAGGTTCTTTCAGGCCCAGGCTGCATTAAGAGCAATGCCCCACTGTTTAAAACCCTGGGTACCAGGGCTCTCATTGTAACCGGCCGCTCATCTGCCAAGAAAAACGGCTCTCTGAAGGACGTTGCGGATGCTCTGGAATCCGTTCAAATCCCCTATGCTGTTTTTGACGAGGTGGACAGTAATCCCACAATTCCCAGCGTCCGTAAGGGCGGCGACAGCGCCCGGGCCTTTGGAGCGGATTTTATCGTAGGAATCGGCGGCGGCAGCCCCATGGACGCGGCCAAGGCCATTGCCATACTTGCAAGCCATCCCGATATTGCGGACGATACCCTTTTCTCATTGGGCTTTGACTCCAAAAAGGTACTCCCTCTGGCTCTTGTACCCACCACCTCCGGAACCGGCAGCGAGGTGACCCAGTATTCCATCCTTACCAACGATGCCGCGGAGACCAAAACCAGCATTGCCTCCCCTTCCATTTTCCCCAAGCTGGCTTTTCTGGATGCGGCATATACGCAGGAGCTGGGCCTTGTCACCACCCGTAACACCGCTCTGGATGCTCTTTCCCATGTGGTTGAGGGAATGCTGTCCAACCGTGCGGGTCTTTTAAGCGACGCACTTGCCCTTGAAGCCATCGCCCTCATCGGAAAAACCATGGAGGCACTGAAAAACGGCATTCTCACCCCCGAGAACAGGGAGGTTCTCCTTTATGCTTCCTGCTTGGGCGGCATTGTTATTGCCCACACAGGCACCACTGTGGTTCATGCCATGGGCTATTCCCTCACCTATTTTCATGATATTGATCACGGACGAGCCAACGGCCTTTTACTTACAGCACTGCTCCGCACTTCCTACAGCTATGCTAAGGAAACCGTTGATGCCATACTTAAGGCCTTCGGTGCCTCTGACATTGAGGCCTTCGGCGCACTTCTGGATCCTCTTATGCCCGGTAAGGAAAAGCTGACCATACAGCAAAAGGATCGTTATGCGGCTATGGCCATTAAAGCCAGGAATGTGGGCAACATGCCCTTCCCCGTTACGGAGGCACAAATTCGTACCATGTTTGAAGAAAGCGTTTAAATGCGTCTTCATAAAAGGCCAAATCGTGGGTTATGCGGTTTGGCCTTTTTCTTTTTTAAAGCTTTCATGTCTTTTTTTCAATAAGCCATTTACCGGTATGAGTTGCCCAATTTAACAGACTGCACAAATAAAAATTCGTTTTTTGCATAAAATACAAAAAATGATTAACAATACGTATGAGATCGGATATAATACCAATAGCATCTTACAGCTGCGAAGCGCTAATAAAAAACAAGCTATTTCATCGGAGCTTAGGATCCATTGAGATGCGGGCTTATGCCCGCTTAAGTATCCATCAGTCTACAAAAGAAAGCAGGATTGATTATGCGTTGGATTGAAGTTACCCGTACCGATGCGCTTAAGGGAAGCCTTGAGATGCCCGGTTCGAAAAACAGCTCGTTAGCCTTGCTGGCGGCGTGCTGTCTGTCAGAGGAACCTGTCACGCTGTATAAAATACCGGACATATCCGACGTAAGAATGATTTACTCCATTTTAACCGATATAGGCGCTAAAGTTATTCAGGAAAACGGCAAATGTGTCATCGATCCCCGGGGTATACAATCCGGAGACATTCGTTCGGACTATGCATCTGCCTACCGTGCGTCCTACTATTTTATCGGAGCCCTTCTGGCTAAGCATAAGCGAGTAGCCATCGGTTATCCCGGTGGAGATAATTTTGTTTCCCGTCCCATTGATCAGCATATTAAAGGATTAAAAGCACTTGGTGCCCGAATTGAGTATTTTAAGGATCATTATGTGGTTCAGGCCGAAAAATTGGTCGGCGCCACCATTTATTTTGACTGTATCACAGGCGGAGCCACTCTTAATATCATGATGGCCGCGGCTCTTGCCCAGGGTAAAACCGTGCTTCATAACGCTGCCCGGGATCCCGAGGTGGTGGATACAGCCATTTTACTTAACAAAATGGGCGCCAAGATTTACGGTGCAGGCACCGATGTCATTCGCATTCAGGGCGTGGACGCCCTGGGAGGCTGTGATCATACGGTTATTCCCGACAGGCTTATTGCGGGGGCGTATCTTATGGCCGCAGGCGCCACCGGCGGAGAGGTAACGGTTAATAACATCATCCCCGAGCATCTGGAGGCTTGCATGGATAAGCTGAGGGAAATCGGCATGGAATTTTCCGTTTCCGAAAATGCCGTTACAGCATGGGCTCCAACAGCTTTAAAGCCCACACGGGTTCGTACCGGAAAATACCCCATTCTTGAAAGTGATTTTCAACAGCCCATGACCGCTCTGCTTCTCAAAGCGGAGGGTCGGAGCATGGTGGCTGATAAAATTTATCCTCTGCGCTTCAACCACTGCGAGCAATTGGCTCGCATGGGTGCTTCCATTACCGTAAGAAGCGGCGCCGCACGTATTGACGGGGGCAAAACCGTTACGGGGGCATGGGTTCACGCAGGAGATATTCGGGCGGGCATTTGCCTCGTGCTTGCAGGCCTTATGGCTGAAGGAACCACGTTCCTGACAGGCATTGAGCATATCGAACGAGGCTATGAGGATATTATCGGTGATTTTGACAGACTGGGAGCAAAGCTTCGAATGAGCTCCAGCGAAGGAACCATGGAAGAGCTTTTCAGCGGCTCAGCCATCCTCCGCACTTACTAAAAACCCTTTTTCTGCGGCATGCACAGGCCTCAAATGCTTGAGGCCTTGTTGTTGTGTGCTATAAAAGGCTGGACATCATCCGGTAATCCTCTTCTCCCACGCCTCCGGCCACAGGCTTAAGTCCTGACGCAATAAAGCAGGAGCGCATAACGGACGACGCTCCGTATTTGATGCGAATGTCATCCATGGCCGAGTCCAGGCGCTTCTTTTTTTTATTGCAGGGCTGTAAAAGGCTCAGCTGCAGGTAATCGCTTCCGCAAAGCTCCGATACCCTTACCCCCAGGTGGCGTATGGGTTGTCCCCGCCATATTTCGTCAAAAAGGATGCAGGCGTAATTGTAAATATCCGCCGTACAGTCGGTGGCCATTGCAAATTTTCGCTGCCTGCCAAAATGAATAAATTCGTTGGTCCTAAGAGAAACCGCTACCAATTGGGCGCAAAAGCCCCCTCTTCTAAGGCGCATGCATACCATTTCCGTGAGGGATAAAAGCACCCTGTGGGCTTCTTCCCTGGTATCCACATCGAAGGAAATAGTAGTGGAATTGCCTATTCCCTTTACAGGGATGCTGTCCTCTCCCACTCCGGAGGCTTCAATGCCGTTGGCGAATTCCCACAAAAGCCGTCCCCAGCTTTTAAATTTTCTGAGAAGCAGATCGATGTCCGTATGGGCCAAATCGCCAATGGTATGGATGTTGAGCCTATGAAGCTTGGGGGCGGTGGCCCGTCCCACCATGTATAGGTCTTCCACCGGAAGAGGCCACATTTTTTCAGGAATTTCCTTTGGAAAAAGTGTATGCACCTTATCGGGCTTTTCCAGATCCCCTGCGATTTTGGCCAGCAGCTTGCTGCTGGAAATTCCGATGTTTACCGTAAACCCCAGCTCATTCTTTATTCTTTCCTTTATAAGATGTGCAGCGTCAACCGGATCGGAATAGAGCCGTTCCATATGGGAGAAATCAATGAAGCATTCATCAATGGAGAAAACCTGAATTTTAGGAGTGTATTCACCAAGCAGCTTAAGCATGCCAGCACTGGCCATCATATACAAATCATAATGGGGAGGTATCACCACAATACCCGGACATCGCTGCCGCACCGCATACAGCGCTTCTCCGGTATGCACCTGGTATTTCTTGGCAGGAATGCTTTTAGCCAGAACAATGCCGTGGCGGGATGCTTCATCTCCGCCCACTACAGAAGGAATGGTGCGCAAATCCAGAGCGGCGCCGTGCTGCAGGCGGTAAGCAGCTTCCCAGCTCAAATAAGCGCTGTTCACATCAATATGCATAATAATACGGCTGTCCTCCATGTATGTCACCTCATTCGTCATTATATGCATATTCTATTATATTTAGAACATATGTTCGTGTAAACAGAAAATTTTTGACAGGAAGCAAAGGGTAAGACGCACTTCCTACCGTTACGGCGGAGTAACCAAGGTCACAATATTTCCGTCCGGATCCCTGAAATGCACGCTGCGCGCACCCCAGGGGTAAGTATGCGGCCGGGTCATGAAGGCAATGCCCATTTGCTGCAGCCGGGCATATTCGGCGTCCACATCCTCCACGCGGAAGGAGATGGTGGTGTGCCCATGCCCCATGGAGTCATCATACGAAAAGGCCATATCGGCAATGGAGGCCGCCTTATCATACAGTATAAATGGCACTCCCCCGCACTGCATCTCGGTGTGAATAGCATCGCCCTGTGCAGGGCAGCCTAGCACCTTTGTGTAAAACTCCCGCAGACGGCCTACATCCTCGGTAATCAAGCCGAATCCCATACAAATCATAAAGCTCTTCCCCTTTCATACCTTCACATGCTCTATATGCTCTAATATACCATAAGCTCAATGGGCCAGTCTTTACCTGAGCCCGCATCATTCATTCCATAGTCAACTTTAAGTTAAGAAGCAGGTTCTGCGCCTGGGGGGCTTTATTATGAAGTTTGATTATTGACAGAGGTTCATTTATGCATTACAATGACCCCAAAGTCAGTGACACAGGAGTCATTAATGAAAAAGAACACCCGGCAGCTTCAAAAGGAACGTACCAGAGAATTTTTGATATCTACCGCCAGTGAGCTTTTTGCGGCAAGGGGCATCGTTGCCACCCGCATGTCGGACATCGCCCAGGCTGCCGGAGTGTCTCACGGAACGGTTTTCCTGCATTTTGAAACCCAGGAGGCTCTGGTTAAGGAGGTCATCCGGGTGTATTGCGGCAAAATGGTTCTTCTCACCCATGAGCTGGCCAGGGGCTGCAGCTCCCTGCATCATTTGCTTAAAGCCCATCTTCAGGGAATTATGGAATTTGAGGCCCTTTATTCCCGCCTTGTGATTGAAAACAGGCTTCTTCCCCAGGAGGCCAGGGATGAATGGATAAACCTCCAAACGGCACTAGCTCTTCATTTCAGTCAGTCAGCGGAAAGGGCGCTTGAAGAAAACACACCGAGCATTCCCCTGTCCATGCTTTTTAATATGTGGATTGGCTTTGTTCACCACTATCTAGCCAACGCCGATCTGTTTGCTCCGGGTCAAAGTGTCCTGGCCCGCTGGGGAGATCCTTTGGTGGAAACCTTCACTCAATTGCTGAGCAAAAAATAACCCCTACGAAAGGAAGAAACACAAATGAACAGTGCAAACTTGAACCATGAAACAGAAGCCGTTCAGGGAAAAATTTGTATTTCCTGCGGTATGCCCATGACGGAAACCTCTGATTTTGCCCAGGGAGACACAAGCAAGGACTACTGTCTTTACTGTGCCAAGCCGGATGGCTCCATGCAGTCCTATCCAGAGAAGCTTAAGGGCACCACTGAATTTTTAATTCGCACCCAGGGCCTGGATCAGGAGGCCGCCGCCCAACTGGCAAAACGCACGCTGGCAAAGCTTCCGGCCTGGAGCAAGGCCGAAGGGCATTAAGCGTATTGCTCTTCTCCGCCGCAGAAGGTCCTGTTTATGTGCGTATCGAAGCGTTCATCACAGGCCTTGAACCGTCTCCTCTCCCCTAGTTCGCACCGATTGCCTGTACTGGGCGGGGGTGACGGAGGTATGGCGTTTAAACCGGCGTATAAAGCCGGATACATCATAATACCCCACCGACACACTCACATCCTGAACGGGCATCTCGGTTCCGCCTAAAAGCTCCTTAGCCTTCTCTAAACGCATAAGAAGCAAATAGTCCGAAGGATGAACCCCAATTTGCTCCTTGAATTCCAGGGAGAGGCGAGCGGCGCTTATACCGCAGCTTTCGGCTACAACTCCCATGGAAAGCTCTGGTTCGGTGAAGTGCTCACGGATATAGTCCATAAC
>JAEXPO010000183.1 GCA_023446675.1 Bacillota bacterium
ATTCTTGTGATACTCGGTATTATAAACACATACGGGCCTGCCCCCGGCTCTATTGAGGGAATTATCTATCTTGCTCCTGTTGATGTGCCTGTAAATATCACGTTGAGCATTTTCGAGGTACTGTTACAACCGCTACTGTTTAGCATAGCAGTAACTTTTCGAAAAAAAAATTAATGAATCATCTCGGAGTATAAGCACTTTCTTAACCTTGTTGAAGATTACGAGAGCTTAGAAAAAGTTGCCCTTGGGCTATGATATCACTAAACCGCGTCGCCAATTTCTATAATATATCCGTCCGGATCATAGAACCGCATACATTTTTCTCCCCAATTCTGTACCTGTATCCCATGAATAAAGCTTACCTTTTTTTCTTTCAGGCGCAGATACTCCTCTTCGAGATTAGGTGTAGTAAAATAAAAAATAACGTTGGATTCGGCCATGGGAGTATAGGTTCTTTCTATATAGTGTGAATATAATTTAGCATCGTGAACCGCCAGGCCTTCTTTGAAGATAACAATGGTATCATAAGCTTTATCAACCGTTAATCCCAATATATCCTGATAAAAGGTTTTTGATCTTTCAACATCTCCCACCAGCACGATACTGTTTTTGAGGGTTATATTCATCTTACAATCCGCCCTTTCTTATTATTAATCCATTTATTAATACATTTTGTCCCTAAAATTTATTAAAAGATTTGCATTAAAATTGAATCTTTTCCAATTATTAATTCATAAAGTTAAATAATCATTATCATCGCTGAAATCCTCATCAGCCAAATTTCCGTTTGAATACTCTGTTGAATGTTTAGTGGTCATTAAATCCCCAAGAATTGATTTTTCAGTCAAATACAAATTGAATTATCTTGTCACAAGGATGAATTTAATGATATGTTTCATAACTGATAGAGCTTTTATGTTTACACATTAATAATATCAAAATACTGAACGGATTTCATAATTTATTTTCATCCGTAATTTTTGAATGAACGGATGTAAGCCGGGGGTACGCCTTAAATGGCATACCTCCGGCTTACAAGTCCCCTGCTTTTCAACATGTGATTATATTATTCTGATTTTGGGTATAAACTTTTTTACTTTGTTAAGGTGCTGTATACACGATTTTGTCCAGGAGCATGGCTTCACCCGACAGCTTAACTGCCTTAAGCGTATGCCTGCCGCTTTCAAGGCCGGTTTGTGAAAACAGAAGCTGTCCCGCCTGCCTTTCGCCTGAGCCTCCATTTACTGTGGTACGGTAAACACCGTCGATGTAAATGGCCATCTCTCCCAGCTCAGGGCCCTTAGGCCCTATCAGCTTAACCGCGGAGCCGGTAAACGTGTATTCAAAATAATCACCGTCAACCCTTGTCCCACTGACATCGTTTCGATAGTCCCCCCCGAAATGGAAGGTAAGGACACACTCCGTCCCCGGCAGCTGCAAAAGGAAAGACGCCTTAAGATTAACCGTACTGCCGCTTAAAGTATAGTCGGCGCCCTCCGTTAAGGCTGTAGCTCCCAGAGTTATGCCCTCAAACCGCGTTGCACTGTTCAAAAGATCTACCGTCACATCCCCGGGATTATCCCTTTCAAAGACGGGCAAAGCCGCGCCTATTAAATCAGGCAGCTCAATGTCCAGACAGTCGAGGAGCATGTAGGTCCCGTTTACCTTTACCGCTTTCAGGGTGTGAACCCCGTCCTCCAGGCCCGATACCCGATACACAGCCTGCTGCACCTGCCTGGGTGCTCCGGCGGGCAGCCCTGCGTTCACTACACCGTAAAATTCCCCGTCAATGTAAATGGCCACCTCACCCTGGGAGGGATCCTTTTCCGTAACATAGGCAATGCCCGTTCCCCTAAAGGTGTACTCAAAGGCACTGCCGTTGATTTCGGCGAAGTGGACATCCTCTCCGTGGCTTCCGGTGCCCCGGCCGCCGTTGTAATTCCAGTAGCCGGTGTAGCGAATTCCGGCCCCATCGTTGTTCACTCTTGTAAATCGGCCAGAAACGGCCTTATCCCCATCAGTTACTGTAATTACCAGGGTCTGGGTTTCCCCTGCGCTGAAATAAAATACCAGGGCGGCTGTTCCCACAGGCAGCCGGCTTAGATATTCCCTTTTAATACTGACCGTATCTCCGGAAAGACTATAATCCACACCCTCAACCAGCTCAGCAGTACCGTTTTTTATGGCTGCCAGGGTATTTCCGTTAAAGGTAATCGTTGTTTGTATATCCTGTGTCGAGGTTGTTTTGTTAAATTCACCTGTTTTCACATCCAGGGTACTGTTGGGAATAAAGAGCCCTATAACATCAATTGTAAGGGTTTGTGTGTCCCCTCCTCCAAAATGCAGGATCAGATGATTCAGTCCGGCAGGTGTGTCAGCGGCTCCCAAGTATTCCTTAAACAAGGTAACCGTGTTTCCGTTCACAGTGTAATCCTGACCCTTAACCAGCGCCTGGCCCTCATTTTCTATTTTCTCAAGGGAACCTTCTCCATAAAGCAATTGGGTTGTCACATCCACCGGTGCGGATTTTTCAAACGGGACGGTTTCGGCGGGTGAGATTAAGGCACTGGCGGTAACCACAAGGGCGTCCGGCTGAACATAATTGGCATCCTGGGTGACAAGCTTAAACGTATGATTGCCCTCTAAAAGCCCGGAAACAGAGTAAACCTCCCTTACCTCCCTGTCGGAGGCCATTCCGGAGGATAAGTCCCGTACCCCCTGGGAAACCCCGTCCAGAAAAAGCTCCACCAGGGTAGGCGTATTTATAACCTCCATGACAAGAGCAAGGCCGGTACCTGCGAAGCTGTAATCCAGGGAGGCTCCTGCCGTATCAATGTAATGAATGTCTCCCTTGTAGTGTCCTGCTACCGGTCGGCTGTCATGCCTTTGCCATACTTTTCCGTTATTTCCTGTATAAACAATAGCCGGGTCGTCGTTATTAATGTACACCCGGTAGGCCGGAATAACCTTTAAGGCGTCAAGCTGGAGGTAATGGTCGTCTCTGGCAATAACCTTAAGAGTGTGAGAGCTGTCAGGAAGGCCCCTGGCAGCGTATACGGTTCTAACCTCACGCTTGGAGGCAAGCAATGAAGTGTCCATGGTTTCCATAAGCTCACCATCTATTAAGATATCAATAACGCTGGAGCCTTTTTCGCTTTCCGTCCGGGGCATTATTTCAAGAACGACCTCGATTCCAACTCCCTCAAAGGCGTATTCAAAAGACGCGTCTATGGCATCCACATACTGAATATCCCCCTTATACAAAAGGGAGGAGGTCAGCCGGTTGTCGGACTTGCCCCATTCCTTTCTGTCCCCGTAGGAATTGAAGCCTCCCACAAAGGTGATGGCGGGATCGTCACCGTTTATGAGAATGGAATGAGGATCATCCGCGGGATCCACAGGCCTTTCCAGGCCTTTTCCGTAAACGGAGGACCGAGCGGACAGAGCCTCGGATAACACCAAAGCTTCAGACAAGGTCGTTTCCGGCACATTCACCCCAGCGGCTTCGCCGTCGTTCATGGTAATGGTTATGTCCTGCCGGGCCTTTGGTACCTGGTAAAAGGCATTGTACTGCCAAAGGTAATCCGTCCAGTCGGGATCGGTTCTGTCCATCCCGTCCGTATCGGTGAGGCTTACGCGACGGATGAGAGGATCATCGTTATTAACCGACAGGAGGCTGCCGCTTTGGGCCGTCACCTTAAGAAGGGCGGAGCCATGGGCGGGCAAATTGGCTGTGAAGCCTTCCGCTACCTGACTGTAATCGGCATCGTTCCAGATATCCCTGACAGAGGCCGTGCCGTCAAGTCCAATATCCTCCCAGCTGACACCAACCTCCGCCTGCTGCCCGCTCAAATTAAAAAGGGCAACATTAAAGGTTCCGTCCCCATTATTGGAAAACCATACCTGGTAGGGCGTATCCGCCGAAACAGGCTGGGCGGGATTGCCCATCTGATTAATGGCAATGGCCTCGGTATTGGTCAAAAGGCTCAGGCCGTAGGCGTCAAGCTTTGTCATATCGCTGCCCAGGTACAGGGGTACCGACGAAACACACCAGAAGGTCATGGCCGTCTGCCTCTCAACATCGGTGAGCCCATCCCTGTACATATTGCCGGGTGAATTGCCATTGCCGATATTGAGGGAGTCAAAATCGTTCCAGGAGCCCTGCCCCCCTTCCCGCCACCAAAGGGCGTTACGGGGAAACAGCCTGGAGACGGTATCCCAATTGACCATGCCGCTTAAATTATAGGCCTCTATGTCCCAGTGGATGCGCCAGCCGTCGGCGTACTTTTTCCAGTAATCCGCGTACTCATGATCAAGGGCCCACGAGATTTCAAACCAGATATTGTTTCTTTTAAGGGCTTTGGACCAGGCCGCCACATCTCCTCTGGCATCCGATTGCTCCACACTCATGCCCGAGCCCGGCGAAACACTGTCGAACTTGACAAAATCTATCCCCCAGGAGGCGATAAGGTCGGCAATGGAGTCAATATAGGCCTGAGCCGCTTCCGGATGGGTGTCAAAGTCGATTTTATAGGTGTAGCCCCAGTAGTCCATTCCCGGATAAACAGGGTAATCGGCCGGATTTCCGTCCTTATTGAGAACCGTGCTGCCGTCCGCGTTCTTCCAGGTTTCATACCGGAGCCGTCCCCTGTCGTCCCGAAGCTGGGGAGCCACAATATCGCCTATTCCCAGCTGATTGCCGTTTTCGTCGGTGTAATAGCGGGGAGTTCCGTCGGGGTTTGTCCCCGCGATAATGGGCAGGTTTTTCTGAACGGCGGACTTGTCCACGCCGGGTATAAGGTACAGGCCAACCTTCTGTCCCTTGGCATGAATATAGTCGATGAGCTCCTTAAAGCCTGCGGTGCCGTCCTTTACCGTACGGGTTACCTCCATGTCCCGCACCGGGTCATACTCGGTAACCGTATAAGTGAAATTGCCCGCGTTGGGGTATCTGACCGTGCTGGGCAGGGGCCTTCCGTAAGCGTCCATGTCCCCGTTCCAGCCTGCGTCAATATTGATCCAGGTGTAGCCGTAATCCTGCAAATAGGCCTCCATGGCGTCGGACTGGGCTTTGAGACCCTCGGCGCTTATCCGGTCCACAATGGGGTCCGTCCCCACGATGGTTCCGTCCATGGAACCGTATTTTTCCGGATTGGATTTGCGAAGCTCGTTGTCATATACCTGCAGGCTGTAGCTGCTCCAGCCCATATAGGGCTTTTGGGTCACCTCTTCAATAGGCTGCCGGTTGTTGCCGGTTTGAGCGCTGAGAGGTGTCAGAAAAGACGAGGTGATAAAGACACAAGCCACTGAAGCCGCCATGAAGCGTTTGCATCCCTTTTTCATCCAACTCACTCCTTATAAACTAATTGGGACATTCTTACAAGTCCATCTTGGAGGGAAGGCAGCAGCCTCACAAGGTATAATGGTTACAAACAAGTACTTTTTTTAGGATAGGGATGGATCCGATTTTTTATATTTGGTTCTTTTTTTATGTGAAATAACGCCTGTGGCCTTTTAGCCGTGAAACCCTCCCGGCGTTCGTGTATAATAGGGGAGCAGAGAAGAAGCTGTGGAGGTTGTGGCATGAAGAAAAAAATATATATCGGATTTTTGTTATCCTATCTGCTTATTTTTCTTATACCAATCCTCATGAACATAAATACCCAGAACCATCTTATGAGCATACTCATACAAAACGTAAGCGAATCCCGGCTCCATACCCTTAAACAGTACGTCACCCTTATGGACAGGCATTTTGAAGAGCTGGATGATGTTTTTTCAAAAATAACCGTCAACAACACCCTTCGCTATCTTTCCTACAGAACAAGTCCAAAGGAAGACCCAACCATTATCACAAGCATTTTGAGCGCTGAAAATTTCGTTCGGGAAAACAGGTACAACGGCATATCGGACGAGTACTTTGTGTATCTTAAGAATCCGGGAATCCTGGTAAGCCAGAAATACAGCTTTTTGGATGAAAACGCTTTTTTCAGCCGCTATTTTGAATACACGGAAACCAAAAGCCAGGAGGAATACCTTCATTTATTCGGCAATGTCATCTATAACAAAGCCCTCCTGCCCAGTGCAAACATTCGAATCGGCAGCTATTACGACGATTACATCTTATACCTCCAGTCCTTCCCTCTGGCTTCGGCTCCCGCCGGAACCTTTTTTGTGCCCATAAAGGTTTCCGATATCATGGAGGTGCTGTCTGAAAGCGATGTTCCGGGCAGCTTTATCTACATAGCCGACTCCTATGGAAACATACTGCTTAATACCAGCGCCTACGACGACACGGTGCTGAAAAAGCTCAGCGGCGATCTGGACGGAAAGCAGTTTTTAAATACCGATGTCAATTCGGAAAAAATGCTTGTCATGCAGGTAAAATCCCAATACAACAATATGGCCTACACCAGCGTTATTCCTCAGAGCTTTATTGACAGCCAGCTGGAAGGCGTACGGTCAAGGCTCTTTTTTATAATGCTGGCAGCCCCTTTGGTTGGAACCGTTCTGCTCCTGGCCATGGTTTACATTAACGGCAAGCCCTTAAGCGACACCCTGGTCATGATTAATACCAATACCGGGGCGGAAGGCTTTAAATTTATGAATATGAGTTACATTTCCAAATCCGTCGCCCGTCTTATTGACAGCAATAAAAACCTGCGCCTGCATATAGAGCTTCAAAAGCCGCATATGAAGCGTTTTTTAGTGGAGCAGCTCCTGAAAGGCTCCTTCAAGCCCAATGAAACGGAGGAAACCCTTCGGGCTTCCCTTGAAAATCTTGACATGAAGCCCCTGACAGCGGAATTTGCCGCCGTGGTCTTTTTTATCGATATCCCTGACGAGCAGCTTGAGCTGGTGCAGGTAAACGAATTCATGGCAATCAGGGAGCTTGTTAAATCCGAGATAATGTCTCTTTTTATTAACAGTGACTATTTTTACGATATCGATTCGGCCAAAAGCGCCTGCATCCTCTCAAAAAGCGCTTATGAAGGGGATCTGGAGGAGGTCCTTACAGCCCTGTCCCACACCCTGGGCACAAAGCTTAAAACCTCGGTCATCTTCTTTGTGGGCTCCTTCTGCAAGGACTGGCTGAAGCTGCCAAAATCCTATGACGAGGCGCTGGAGGCCTTCAATCACCGCCCCTATTACTCCGAAAAGCATGTCTGGTTTTACAGTGAGGATTATAAGGCGGATGAGTATTTTTATCCCACAAACATGGAGGAGCGGCTCATAAACGCCGTACGTCTGGGAGACAGGGAGCTTGTATCCGATCAGCTCCGGCGCATCTATAAAAAGAATATCATAAGCCGCGGCTTAAGCTCCATTATGACCCAATACCTGCTTTACGAGCTTGAGGGTACGCTTATCAAAGCTCTGCAAAGCATAAACGACGAGGAAGCAGATACCCATTCCCTGCAAAGGGAAATCTTTGAGCTCCATAAGGCCGGGGGTTTTCTTGAACAGTTCCAGAGGCTCACCCTGTTTTATGGCAAGGCCTGCGATCTTGTTC
>JAEXPO010000364.1 GCA_023446675.1 Bacillota bacterium
TCTTTTTTCTCCTTTAAGGAAATGTTCCGTCTCCCTGAGAAAAAGGCCTACCGGGCGGCTGATGTGGGAACAGGCAGCGGCTGTCTGGCTGTGAGCCTGGCCTATTACTGTAAAAATGTCAATGTGACTGCCATGGATATTTCAGAGGATGCCCTTTTCCAGGCCCGGAAAAACGGGGAAAAATGGGGGGTTAATAACAGGATTCAATGGCTGCACCGGGATTTCTTAGAGCCAGAAGGCAACCAAGAGCCTCTTTATGACCTCATCGTATCCAATCCTCCTTATATCCCCACAAAGGCTGTCGAAGGCCTTATGGAGGATGTGAAAGGGTATGAGCCTCGTCTTGCTCTGGACGGAGGCGATGACGGACTGGTCTTTTATCGTGCTCTTTCCGTAAAGGGAAAGGCGCTTCTTAAAACGGACGGCATTCTTATTGTCGAATGCGGTTACGATCAAGCGCAAGCTGTTAGCCGGCTTTTTAGTGAGCAGGGCTTTAGAAGAACACTTATCCTGCCCGACCTTGCCGGTATTGAGCGTGTGGTGGCTGCCTGCGATTTTTGACGGGGACAGCCTGTTTTTCCATCTTCCGTGTATAATTTTGGCTTTTTATGACTATACTCAACTATAGCTCCCCAGCCGTGGGGAGAAATTGTCTTAAAGTAAGGCGGGTGAGCCTATGTCCGAGGAAATGGTCATAAAGCACAAAACGGAAGTATTGCCCATATTAAGAAAGCTGATGCCGGCCAAGTCGGAAAAAACAGCAAAGGAAGAAGAAAAGCAGGCTTATATCAGAGCCTTGACAGAGTGCATTCAGGATGCCTACGAGGAATGGCAGTACGCCCTCAAAAACTTTGAGGATGCTGATAATAAGGATTTAATAGACTATTACTCCTACCGTATCAAGGCTTCCCAAATCCGGTATGAATACTTGCTGCGGAAAGTAAAAGAAGCACAGGTTTGAATGCATAAAAGGCTTCCTCCTTAATATACATGAATAGGGCATATGCCCTTTTTTGTTTTTTGAGAGGCTGTGCACACTTTTAAAATGGGCCGAGCCTCTGGTTGACTTAAATGTGACTGTACAATTTAAGCGTCAGGGTGGTGCCCGGGGGTGATAGGTATGGACAGAATGTTGATTGTTGCCGCATGGATTGTTGGGGTGCTCATTGTGCTTGCCCTGGGAAAGGCATTGCTCCTTCCGCTTAAGATCGTGCTGAGATTGGTTATTAATGGCCTTATAGGCGGCGTTGTCCTTTTGATTATCAATTTTATCGGGGCTCCTCTTGGCTTTACACTTTCGCTCAATATCGTATCTGCCCTTATAACCGGCATTTTAGGTCTTCCGGGAATCATTCTGCTGGTTATCCTGCATTTTCTTTTATAGGGCATGGCACATAAACCCAAAGGCCTATTCATATAATGTGAAAGCAGACCGGCGCTAAAACACCTTGCAGGGCTGCAATTAAGAATGCGGGGCGTGATAAAACCATGCTTGATTCCAAGGAGTTGATTGAGAACGCATACGGTATGCGGTTAACCTCGATAAAACCTTGCAGGGCAGGCTATATTCTGGATACGGAAAGCGGGAAGAAATACTTTCGTCAGTGCCAGTGTTCCGAAAATCGGATCCTCTTTGTTCATGATGCAAAGCAGCATTTATGCAGGCATGGCTTTACAAATCTGGATGCTTACTGCGTGACTCAGGACGGTCGTCCTTTTTTGGATATTGAGGGGCAGCTTTTTATTATGACATCCTTTGTAGATGGAAGAGAATGTGAATTTGGTGACGACGGGGATGCAATACGGGCTGCCGGTGCTCTTGCAGCCATGCATAAAGCAGGCAAGGGATATAAAACAAGGAGCGGATTGTTCATCCCGACGGATCTGGGTAAGCTTCCCGAGAGTCTGACCCGACGCTACGACGAAATTCTGAGAATGCGCAGAAAGGCCGAACGTGAAAGAGGGGCTTTTGATTACATATACCTGGAGTATGTGGAAAAATTTATTGCCCTGGCAGAAGAGAGCCTGAACCTTCTGGACGGTCCCGAATATCCCCGGCTGGTAAAAAAGACGCAGGAGGAGGGGGGCGTCTGCCATCATGATTATTCCTATCAGAATATACTCATGAAAGGCTCAGCTACTTATATAACGGGCTTTGAATCCTGCGGCGAGGAAATAAGGATTTATGATCTGGTTAACCTTTTAAGGCGTAAAATGCGTAAATGCAACTGGAATCCGGCCAAGGCGTCCATGCTCCTTAAAGCTTATTCGGAGCACGGCGCCGTGACCAAGGATGAAATTGTGGTGATGAAAGCCATGCTGCTTTTTCCTCAGAAGTTCTGGCGTGTTGCCAATAGGTACTACAATTCCAGAAGAAGCTGGGCTCAGCGCAATTTTACCGGCATGCTGGAAGAAGTGGTGGCAGAAAATGCGGATCATGTCCGCTTTATGAAGCAATATGAAACTATTTTTTAGCGACCAGGATGCAGGAGGGTGTTTGAAGCAGGTTAAAAAAGACCGGTGATAACGCCCCCGGCATCAATGTCAATTCGGTTGGCAGCAGGTATTCTGGGAAGTCCCGGCATGGTCATAATATCGCCGGTAAGCGCAACCACGAAGCCTGCTCCTGCAGAAAGCCGCACTTCCTTTACCGTAAGGGTAAAGCCTTCGGGACGGCCCAGAAGAGCCGGATTGTCGGATAGGGAATACTGGGTTTTTGCCATACATATCGGCAGGCTTCCGTAGCCCAGTGCCTCGATGCCCTGAATATCCTTTTTTGCCTTCTCGGTAAAAAGGACTTCTGAGCCACCGTAAATTTCCTTATTAATAATACTGATTTTCTCTTGTATGGATGCCTCCAGAGGGTAAATGGGTGAAAAATGGGAAGGCTCCCTTTCCAGCATGGCGCAGAGCTTTTCCGCAAGCTCGATGCCCCCTTCTCCGCCTTTGGCAAACACTTCGGAGAACGCCACCTCGACGCCCCACCGGGCGCATTTGCTTTTTATAAGGGCTGTTTCGGCATCGGTGTCCGAATTAAAATGGTTGATGGCAACCATAACGGGCACACCGAACTTTTTAATATTTTCAATATGCTTTTGAAGGTTAACAATGCCTTTTTCCAGGGCTTCCACGTTTTCTTCGCTTAAACGGTCTTTCGTAATTCCCCCATTGTATTTCAGGGCTCGTATGGTTGCTACAACCACAACCCCGTCCGGGTTAAAGCCGCCGTAGCGGCATTTGATATCAAAGAATTTCTCAGCCCCAAGATCCGCACCAAAGCCTGCTTCGGTTATAACATAATCCGCAAGCTTCAGGGCAAGGCGGGTTGCCGTTACGCTGTTGCAGCCGTGGGCAATATTTGCAAAGGGGCCGCCATGCATGAGGCAGGGCGTATTTTCCAGCGTTTGCACCAGGTTGGGCTTAATAGCATCCTTTAATAGAAGCGTCATGGCTCCGTGAACCTCTAAATCTCTGGCATGAACAGGTGCTCCATCCAGAGTATAGGCCACAACAATAC
>JAEXPO010000267.1 GCA_023446675.1 Bacillota bacterium
TGGTACTCCTCCATACCGGCCGCGAAGGCAAGCCCCTCATTGCTGGATATTCTGGCCAGAGCACAATTGGCTATACCGTCATTCATTCGGCCGTAGGGATAGCAGTCGGCTGCGGAAAGCCCGGAAAGTCCTCTGAAAATAGCCCAGCCAAGCTTGCAGGCATGCTCCATCCGCTGTTCAGGCCTTGTGTGAAGCATGTCCTGATAGACCTTATCCTCCAGCAGAGCATCCTTTACGTTGGTTCGCCCGAAGAGAGCGTCAATGGTCATGCCAAAGAAATCGGCAATGGCAGGAAGAAGCTCTATATCCGGCGATCCCCCGCATTCCCACTTGGACACAGCCTGCATGGAAACGCCCAAAGCCTTTCCCAGCTCCTCCTGAGTAATATGCATACTTCGTCGCAGCTCGCGAATCCTATTTCCCAAAAAGGCACAGTTCATACCTGCCACCACCTGACAAAACCTTGATTTGTATTAACAAATATACCACAACCATTAGTAGAATTCAATAAACGCAAACTATTACACGTACAAATTCAAGTGTCACACGAAATGAGATTTGATCGTTATAATATTACAATAAACAAGCAAATTCATTTAGAATAAGTGGTTTTTAGCCTTTTTTCTGCAAGTTTTACTTATTAGTCTTGCAATTGCATGAAAAAAGACTTTCTGCTAAACAAGTTAATATCAACCAAAAGTATTTGTCAAAAGGAGGCGCCAAATTTATGCAGCGGTATATTTTCAAACGTGTGTTGAGTGGCATGCTCACCGTGCTTATTGTTTTTACACTTAACTTCGTTCTTATTAAAAGCGCGCCGGGCGATCCCATTAAAACCCTGATGGGTAAGGAAACAGACGATCCTGTGCTGCGTACCGCTCTGGAAGAAAAATGGGGTCTGAACAAATCCCTTCCCGAGCAATATTTCAGCTATCTGGAAAATGCCGTTAAAGGGGATTTAGGCACTTCCATTATATACAACCGGTCCGTCAACGACATGATTAACGAACGGCTTTTCGCCACCGCACTTTTAGGTGTTATCTCTGCTGTGCTGGCGCTGATTATAGGAACCGTCCTGGGTATATTCTGCGCCAGAAGGGAGCGCTCCGTTCTTGATTATGTCTTTTCCACCACCACCTATGCACTGGATGCCATGCCATCCTTCTGGCTGGGGCTTATGCTCATTATCCTTCTTGCCACCAGGCTTAACCTTCTCCCGTCTCAGGGCATGACCAACGCCCGGGCAAGCTACACGGGCTGGAATTACGTTATGGACGTACTGCTGCACCTTGTACTGCCATGTCTTACCCTAACCCTCATTACTATGCCCAGCTATTTCAGGATAGCCAAGGCCTCCATACTGCAGGTTACCAGCGAGGATTTCATTACAACCCTGCGCGCCACAGGCATGAGTGAAAAAAAGATATTCAATAAATACATTTTCCGAAATGCCATCCTTTCTACCGTTACGCTTTTCGGAATCACCGTGGCCTTTTTAATCACCGGAGTGACACTCATAGAGATTGTATTCTCCTGGCCGGGGATGGGACGGCTTACCATGACGGCCATTACCCAGAGGGATTATTCCACCCTCTTTGGCGTTTACCTTGTTATGTCCATCTCCGTTGCAGTGGTGATGGTACTGGTGGATATTGCCTATGCATTCCTGGATCCCCGCATCCGTTACGAATAAGGAGAGCTGACATGAAATTTTGGAAGAAACTTACAGAAGCTTTTATAAACGACGTACAGCTGAGAATAGGCCTTATTGGCATTTTCCTGCTCCTTCTCATCGTACTTTTCGCGCCTCTGCTGTCGACTCACGACCCTAATTTCTTTGGAGCGAGCGCCAAAACAGGTCCGGGTGTCAACGGACATCTTCTGGGAACCAACCATCTTGGACAGGATGTTTACAGCATGCTTATTTATGGCGTAAGAACCTCTCTGA
This sequence comes from Bacillota bacterium, assembly GCA_023446675.1. GTDB lineage: Bacteria > Bacillota > Clostridia > DSM-8532 > DSM-8532 > DTU059. The sequence goes on from JAEXPO010000267.1 coordinate 1,949, forward strand.
AGGTCGCGGTCATTTCATCCCTTATTTCGGGCATTATCGGTGTTATCATCGGCGGCATCGGAGGGTTTTTCGGAGGAAAAATCGATACTTTCATATCGGAGACCATAAATATTTTTCTTATGATACCCACCTTCTTTTTAATTCTTTTAATTGTTTCCCTTTTCGGCAACAGCATCACCAATGTCATGATCGTTATCGGACTTACCTCCTGGCCCGGCAACGCCAAGCTGATGAGGGCCCAGGCTTTATCTCTCCGTGAGAGGACCTTTGTCAGGGGCGCTGTTGCCATGGGGGAAACGCGAACGCAAATTCTTTTTAAATACATCCTTCCCAACGGCATTTTCCCGGTTATCGCCAATACCACCGGAGGGATGGCCGGAGCCATTCTTACCGAAGCGGCACTGTCGTTTCTGGGTCTTGGGGATCCCAATATCATCTCCTGGGGACAAATGATTTACACCGGCAAGCAGTACATTACCAGCGCCTGGTGGATTTCCACCTTTGCGGGCATCGCCATCATCCTCACCGTACTTATCTTCTACATGCTGGGTGACGGACTTAATCATGTGCTGAACCCCAAATACGCTTACGGGAGGAAAACACAATGAGCGCAGTGCTGAAGGT
>JAEXPO010000276.1 GCA_023446675.1 Bacillota bacterium
TTGTCCTGGATAAGCTAGCCAAGGAAGGCTTGGAGGGTGTTGTCGGAGAGCTTGCGGATAAAGGCTACTCCCATGAAAAAGTACGGTCCCTTGAAGCAATACTGAGTAAGCAGCCTCTGGGGCTTGATTCCCTGAAGGCGATTTTAGGCCAGACGGAGGCAGTTGAGAAGCTTGAAGGCCTCATTGGTGCCGTGAGCGTTTTAGCCGGAGGACAGTATGAGGTGGTTTACGACTTTACGCTGGTGAGAGGCCAGGGCTATTACACCGGACCTGTTTTTGAAATTGAAAGTACGGACTTCAACAGCTCAATTGCAGGGGGTGGTCGCTACGATAACCTCATCGGGAAATTCATAAACGAGACGGTCCCTGCTGTTGGCTTCTCCATTGGCTTTGAACGGATATACTGTATTCTTTCTGACAATCAATTTAAAATTCCAGCGGAGAAGAAGAGAGTAGCCGTTATCTACGACAAGGATTTTATTGAAGGGGAAGCCGCAGCAGAGGGCTTTAGGAAGGCTTATTATGTAACCCTTCTTGAAAGACCTAAAAAGCTTGGAAAGCTTATTAGCCTGTTAGCGTCCCAGGGGTATTACGGAATCTATTTGTGTGGGAAGTCTGAGGAATTGGAAATACTCAAATAACCGATAGCTAAATTTGAAGGCCGGTTTCTTATTTTCGGGACCGGCCTTTGCGTCTTTTGAAAAAGTAATAGCACGGCCCTCTTACAACGGATTCTTTCTTGACATTTAATACCCTCTGCTTTATCATTTTCATAACGATGTTATTTAAATGAACATAGTAATATAAAAATACGGTGTTATTAAAATAATTCATGCAGCATAACTATACATTGCTATTAAAATAGGCATTGTTAGGTTAATTGCAAGCCGGTGCGAAACGATGATGAAGAAATATATGAAAGTCAGGAAGTTATAGATGAAGAAATTGGGGATAGGTCTGCTTGTGTTTTTTGCCGTACTACTGGCAGCCTTATTAGGCGGCTATCTATGGGTGGTCAACACTGTAAAAAATGAAATGGCCTCGCTGGTGTACGAAAAGGTTGACATGGACAGTATCACCGACGGCACTTATTATGGGCAAGCCGATGCCGGACTGGTGATTGTGAAACTAGAAGTGACGGTGAAGGATAAAAAAATTGAAAGTATCACTGTCATCCAACACCAAAATGGCTTGGGTGCAAAAGCCGAGGCCATTACGGAAGACATTATTGCTCAAAATAATTATGATGTGGATGGGGTAAGCGGGGCAACCCTGTCCAGTGAAGCTATAAAAAGCGCCGTCAGTAAAGCCCTGAAAAAAGGCTGCCTGGAATAAGTGCTTTACAGGGAAGAGCATTACCAACAGCCAGACTTAGCCCAACAGCAAAAGGGGGGACTTTAAGAGCATGGTCACAATTATTGCCGATGAAGGCAAAAATCAATTTGGCACAAAACTTTACACCGCGCTGGAATCAAAGGGTGTTAAGACAGATTATGTTTCACTTGAAAAGGTTGAGGTAAAGCCCTGCATCAGTTGTAACGGGTGCACCGGTACGACCTATGGCAAATGTGTTTTTCGCGACGACGGCGATTGGATTTATCCCAAGGTTCTCCGCTCTGATGCGGTAGTTTTTGTTTCTCCCATCGTCTTTGGCAGCTACTCCTTTAAGCTAAAGAGGGTTTTTGACAAAATAGTATTGGTTATGGACAGACATTATTTTGTAGAGAGGAACGAGCTGGTAAAGGGCGGGCTACAAGGCAAACCCTTAAAGCTATTTGTCGTAGGCGTTAAAGAGAATTGCCTTTTAGAGGAAGAGGACGCTTTCAAAAGGCTGGTTCATGAAAACCACTTGATAACAAGAGGGTCAGGAAAAGCTTATGCAGTGGACTCCGTTTCATGGCCTGAAAAAAGAATTGTGGCGGATATTCTGGAGAAGGTGTTTGGGCGTGAGAAAGCTGCTGCTTATTAATTTAAGTCCCCGGTTAAAGGGAACAAGCTTTGTACTGGCTCAAATGTGCCGGGAATATTTAGACACAAGGGGGCATAGTACTGAGCTTATACCTCTTTACCCCAATCTGGATAAACCGGATAAGCTGCCTTTGTTTACGGTATGATGGCAAAGAAAATGAACCAATCCATTGACAAGGATCTTCTGTCTAAGGGTATTGATATACGTCAGGCCAGCCCGTACCTGGCCCCGGTAAAGCATTGAGGCTCAGCTAATAACCAGGCTGTCTGCCTCAATAATAAGATCTGCCAACACCCCCCGTGTGGAGAGCAGGGCATGGAATTCAAAGCGGTTGTCCTTTTCATAAATTTCTTCGTACAACCATATTGCACTTGTGAGGCTTCCGTCCTGCTTTAAGAGGGCGGCATTTTTGAAAAGTATTTTTTCAGCCCCGGTAAAACCACCGGAATTGTCCAACAGGATTTCAATATCCGCCCCCTGTTTTTCAATGGAGACAAGCGTGCAGTCGTGGAATGCAAAGCGTTCAAACTGCTGTGAAGGGTGGGACTTAAGAAAGTCAGCGTGATAGCGGTAATAGTCCTTTAGTGTTTTGGTACTGGTCTTTAGGTTATGCTTGCAGTAGGCAGCGATTTTGTTTTTTACGGCAGCCGTTGATGTGTCCAGGGCCAAAACCCGTATGTCGGCGACCTTTGAGAGAATCTCAGGAGTGAGCTTTTCCTGTAAATCTTTTATTTTAAAGGCCTGAGAGTACGCAAAGCTTTCCTTCTCTTTTTCCAGGTCGAATATTTTGGGAACGTAATTTTTTATAGCTTCCGCCCTAATTGCCGAATAGCGTACACGTTCCTTTTCATAGTCCTCTTCCGTTATAACTACAGTGGGATCCAGAGGCTGAAAAGTAAAGGTCTCAGGCAAAATAGTTTCTATGGAAATTTCACTTATATGCTTTTGCTGCTCAACAAATTGCAGCTCCTTTTGCT
>JAEXPO010000312.1 GCA_023446675.1 Bacillota bacterium
CTTTATACGCCCTGCCCCTTGTGTGATATTAAAATTCAAAGAGATCCCGCCGTCTCCTTCAGTCATTACAAAAGGACCCTGGCTATGGAATCAGGGGAGATAACCGTAAGCTGGAATGAGGAGAAGGAAAGCTATAAACGGTGTACCTTCGTTTCCAGAACAGAGGATGTGCTTGTTGTAAGGATGGATGGAACAAGCCTTTTTTCCTTAAAGCTGTTTTTAAAGCTCCACGAAACCTTTGCCCCCGATACTCAAAGGATGAGGGAGGAGTGTCAGGGCTCTCTGGAGACTTTTATAAAGGGCGATTGCCTTTATTATGCCGTCACAAACGACGACGGAACGGATTTTGGCGGGGTTGTCCGTGTTATTACCGACGGAGTAATGAGCATAGAAGAGGAAAGCGTACTTTGTATACATAAGGCTTCCGGCTTGACCCTGCTGGCAGATTTTTTTATTAAGGAGAAAAGGAAAGAAGCCTTTACCCGGCTGACACATAAGCTTAAGAGACTGAATAAAACCTACGGGGCTCTTCTGGAGGCTCATGCAGCGGAGCATGGGAGGCTCTATCATTCCTGCGATATCCATCTGGGTGGCAAGGGTGAAGATGGCGGCAGCGTTAATGAGACAGATACAGGGCATAATGGACCGAAAGAGTATTATAACGAGGAAGTCCTTTTAAACGTTTATAAGGAAGAATTCCCAAATGAGCTTTTTGAAAGGCTTTGGCGGTTTGGGCGCTACCTGATGATAAGCGGGACAAGGGATTTGCCCTTTCCCCTATACGGCTTGTGGGGAGGACGGTACAACCTGATGTGGAGCCATAACATGGCCAACGAAAACCTGCAGATGATGTACTGGCACACCTTAACCGGGGGACTGTCCTATGTGTTAAAGCCTGTTATTGAATACTATTTCGGGCTTTTGGAGGAATTTAAGGAGAACGCCCGAAAGCTGTTCGGGCTTCCCGGCATTTATGTTCCTGCGGGCAGCTCCCCGGGAATGGGAATGCCCAATCAAATTGTGCCGGTTATTATGAACTGGATAGGTGCGGCGGGTTGGCTGTGCCAGCATTTTTACCAGTATTATTTGTACACTGGGGATCAAAAGCTGCTGGAGGAAAAGATTCTGCCCTTTATGGAAAATGCGCTGGCCTTCTACGAAGCCTATCTGGTACTGGATTCCGATGGCTATTATAAGGTTTACCCGTCTGTTTCACCTGAAAACAGCCCTGGAAACTTCTTTACCCAACCGGCTCATGAAAGGGTGCCCCATGTGTGTCCCACCGCGGTTAATGCCACTATGGATTTAGCTATTATAAAAGAATTAATCACCAATATGCTGGATGTGTCGGAGCGGTTGGGAATTTACAAGGACAAAACCCATAAATGGGAAGAAATTCTACGCCGCTTCCCCCCTTATGAAACCAATGAGGAGGGAGCCATAAGGGAGTGGCAGTCAAAGGAATTTCAGGACCGATACAATCACAGGCATATCTCTCACATTTACCCGGTGTTCCCCGGTACGGAATACATCGTGGGCAGAGATGACGAGGCGATGCTGAAAGCGTTCGAGCAGGCGGTAAATAAAAGGGTTTTGGGCAGCCAGACAGGCTGGTCCTTTTCCCATATGGCAAGTATTTACGCCAGGTTTGAAAAGGGCGACAAAGCCCTGGACTGCCTTAAAAACCTTATAAAGGGATGTCTTTTGAAGAACTTCATGACACTTCATAACGATTGGCGGCGGATGGGGCTGACCATGAATTTAGGCGACGGAAACACCGCCCCAATGCAGCTGGACGCCAATATGGGAATAGTAAATGCGCTCCAGGAGATGCTGCTTTTTGTTTCAGAGGATCTGATTAAGCTTCTTCCCGCATGCCCGGAACAGTTTAATAAAGGATTTGTTTCAGGCCTTCGTTACTGTACCGGTGAAATAAGCTTTTCATGGGATAAAGCGAGAAAGGCTTTTGAGGGGGAAATGCGGGCAGCCCGGGAAACACGGCTGTCGCTCCTGCTTCCGGATATGGGAGAGGAGTACGAGCTTTATTTTACAGGCACAGGTCAAAAAATACGGGCATACGGAAAAAAAGCGGTACTAATTGAGTTAAAGGCACAGGAAGGCCTTGTTATAAAGAGTATTTGAAAAGCATTTAAAGAGCAGTTAAAAAACTCCTCGCTTTCTCCAGATTTTGCTTACGCAAACGACTGCAAAGCAAAAAGAATGGATGCCGTAAAAGACGTCCATTCTTTTTTAGTATTGTGAAATTCGTCAAGGCTTTGCATAAAGCTCAGCTTCAACATTCGTTTGAGTAAACTCGTGCCAGACAGGCTCTGCTTTTTCATCCTGTTCTTTAATGAACGAGTCGTATTGTTCTTTTGTAACAGGTTTATTGTCAATAAAGTAGGAAAGGGTTATGGTATCGTTGCTCTGACTGGATTGGGTATATCCCAATATCTCGGTTTCCAGGGCGGTTGACTGGAATTTCAGTCTTCCGTAGCCAGTATCTGCCGCGCCGTTTGAATAAAGATACGTCCCGTCTGCTTTAAGCGCCTCCAGGCCTCTGTATACAATGTTGTAGCCATAAACAGTATTATCTGCATAATGCAGGATTTCGTAAAACTCCGGATAGTCATTAACGCTTAATTCAAGAACGATTTCAGGCACCTGGTCGCCATCCATGTCCAGCACCGTAAAGCGTGTTGCCTTGAATACGGTGGCATACAGCTCTTTGTTAGTCAAAAAATCATTCAGGGTTAGGCTTTTATTGTTATCGACACTGAAAAATTCGGCATCGTTTAGCAATACTGCTTTATAGGCTTCCAGCTCCGAAGGAATGGCAGCCGGCGTACTCGTTTCTGACGGCTCAACTGTGGGGTCCGGAGAAGGGGAGGGAGACGGAGATTGAGAGGGAGAGCTTGTTGGACTGGCGGTCTCGGTTTGGCCGCCGCCATTGTTGCCGGTATTATTGGGGTTTGAACTGGATGTGCTGCCTGTACATGCAGTCAGTGAGGTACTTAACATAAATACAAGAAGTACCCGTATCATTCGTGATTTCATTAAAATCGCTCCTTTTTAGTAATGTAAATTTCTAATACTTGAAGTATACCTTAATTATACCACTGATTTCATGTTTTTGAGGGAGTGATTTCTCCTTATAGGCTCCTTAAGTCTGTTGCTTTCTTTCATATAAGTACCATAGGCCATTTAAGCTTAAAAAAAAGCAGTATCTAATAAAATTACTCTTTTTCTAAGAAAAGTATTGTGTTTTTAAAAAATGAAAATTGCTATGATTAATTTGCGATAAGGCTTAAACGCATTGCATAACAAAAAAGGTTAACAGGTGGCTTTAAATATGATTGAATTAGCTTCGCAAAAAACAGCACCTTTGTCACAGAAAAAGAAGAAAAAGTTTTTCAGTGATTTCAGGCAGCATAAAACGTATTACTTTATGCTGGCACCCATGTTCGTGTTCTTTATTCTTTTTGCCTATCTGCCCATGCCGGGGCTATACCTGGCCTTTGTCAATTATGACTTTATGAAGGGATTGGCAAGCCCTTTCGTGGGATTTAAAAACTTCGAATTTTTGTTTCATGGAGGACTGGATTCAATTATCTGGAAATTATCCTTTAATACCGTAGCCTATAATCTGGTTTTTATTTTAATGGGGGTTGTTACCCAGATGACGGTGGCTGTGGTTTTAAAGGAAATTACAAAAAGAGTATTTGTAAAGGTTTCTCAGACGCTGATGCTGGCCCCCCATTTTGTTTCAATGGTCATTATCGGAGTTATTGTCTATAATCTATTCAACTATCGATTCGGCGCAGTAAATAATTTTCTCACCTCCATGGGCTTTGAAAAATTTGATTTTTACCAAAACCCACAGGTTTGGCCGGTTATCATAGTGATGGTTCAGGTATGGAAAAGCCTTGGCTACGGTGCTATTGTGTACATGGCCGCCATATTGGGAATTGATGAAAGTATTTATGAGGCCGCCTACATTGACGGGGCTACAAATTTTAAAAGAATCTGGCATATCACAGTCCCTCTTTTAAAGCCCACCGCTATTCTCCTAATGCTCCTGGCTCTTGGAGGTATTCTGAAAGGCCAGTTTGATTTATTCTATCAAATTGTAGGAAATAACGGGCTGCTTTTAAACGCAACCGATATCATCGACACCTATGTGTACCGCTCGCTGGCGGTTGATTTTAATATGGGACGGGGCAGTGCGGCGGGCCTGTACCAATCGGTATTTGGATTTATTTTGGTTTTGACGGTTAATAAGCTTGTCAATAAATTCAGTCCGGACAACGCGTTATTCTAAAGGAGGAACCAGCTTGGAAAACACAGCAGCACATAGAAGGAGCCCTATAAAAAAGGATTTGGGTTCAAAATTATTTGAAGCCGGAGCCATGCTTATTGTCTTATTGATTGCCGCTTTCAGCATTATTCCGTTTATCTTTATTTTGTCCGGCTCCTTCAGCACGGAATCCGAAATTATTGTAAAAGGGTATTCCCTGCTGCCCCAGGGCTTTACGCTGGATTCCTACAGGATGGTCTTTAATCTTGGAAACAGAATCTCACAGGCTTATATTGTAACCATTGCCACTACGGTTGCGGGAACGGCGCTGGGCCTTATGACCACGTCGATGAGCGGCTATGTTTTATCCCGGAAGGATTTTAAGCACAGGAATAAAGCGGCATTCTTTATTTATTTCACCACCCTTTTTTCAGGGGGAATGATTGCGTCTTATATGGTTAATGTTAACATTCTTCGTCTGAACAACAATATTTGGGTTATGATCCTTCCGTCCATTATGAGCCCGTTTAATATTTTTCTGTTTAGAAATTTTGTAAAAAGCATTCCCGACTCCCTGGTGGAGTCTGCCAGAATCGACGGCGCAGGAGATTTCCGGGTATTTCTTCAAATTATCATACCTCTGTCAAAGCCTGCCTTTGCAACCATTGGACTGTTTTTGGCGTTGGGGTACTGGAACCAATGGTTCCTATGCAATTTATACATCAAGGATAAAAATCTGTATACCCTGCAATACCTTCTCTATTCCATGCTGGCCAACATGGATGCCATGATGAGAGACAGAAGCCTTGTGGAAGGCAGTGTCCAGCAGATACCGACGGAAACCATGAAGCTTGCGACAGCCATGCTGGCAACGGCGCCCGTTCTTCTTTTCTATCCTTTTGTACAAAAATATTTTGTAGGAGGCTTAACCATAGGTGGGGTCAAAGGCTAATGGAAGAAATCAATTCATAAAAATACACTTCAGATGAAATATCTGGTGTAACATAAATAAAGGAGGACCAAATTGACCATGAAGAGGATGAATCTGTTTAAAAAGGGGATGAGCCTTGCTTTAACGGCTGTCCTGGCTATTTCTCTGGCGGCATGCGGACAGAGTGGTGCGCAGGCAACGCCTGCTTCCAGTCCCGGCACCGGCACAAGCCCCAGCCCCAGCTCGACGCCCAAGGAGATTGTTCAGCTTAAAGCCTTTACAATGGGAGTGGAACCCGAAACAGGCATGGATAACTTTTATAAGCAGCTTGACGAGCTGACCGTAGGGGATCTGGGCTGTACCG
>JAEXPO010000383.1 GCA_023446675.1 Bacillota bacterium
TTCCTACATGGCTCTCATTCCCCTGATACAACCCCCTATCATGCGGCTGCTTACCACAAAAAAGGAGCGGGAAATAAAAATGGAGCAGCTTCGGGAGGTATCTAGGCTGGAGAAAATTTGCTTCCCGGTTTTTGTGGCTGTCATTTGTATTCTTCTTTTACCCTCCGTTGCCCCTCTCATCGGAATGCTTATGCTGGGGAACCTGTTCCGGGAATCGGGAGTAGTGGAACGCCTCTCCTCTACAGCCCAAAATGCGCTTATTAACATTGTTACCATCTTTCTTGGCCTTACGGTGGGAGCCACGGCGGAAGGCAGTGAATTTTTAAAGCCCCAGACCTTGGGAATTATAGCGCTGGGCCTTATTGCCTTCATGTTTAGTACCACAGGCGGCCTTCTCATAGGCAAGCTCATGTGCTGGGCGACAAAAGGAAAAATCAACCCGCTTATCGGTTCCGCAGGTGTTTCGGCTGTTCCCATGGCAGCGCGGATATCGCAAATCGAAGGGCAAAAGGCCAATCCCGGAAACTATCTTCTTATGCACGCCATTGGTCCCAATGTAGCCGGAGTCATCGGTTCGGCAGTGTTTGCCGGTATCCTCTTAAAGCTGTTCGGCTGAGCGGCCGCAAGCGATTGCCAGGGTAAATGCCTGCGATTTCAGGCCTTTTAGAAAAATCGGAATGCTATTTCTGGAGGCAACCCTGGTTTGCACCACACTAGCTTCAAGCGAGGATCAGCAAGCTGACTGTTTGAGCGGAGCGAGTTTCAGCTTGCCCGAGCAAAACGCTTGACCTTATTCCCGCAAACCACAGTTGCCGGAAGGAAATAGCATTCCGATTTTTCAGTCATTGGAGCTTAAAGACCGGGGATACCAGACAGATCATTTATCGATGCAATTCCCCTGAAGAGAATCCTGTGTCAGCTTGACATAAACCTATAGGTTTAATACAATTTAAACCAAACACAGGAGGAGACCTCCTAAAGCTTAAGGAGCGCCGCCCCTGTTAAGGGAAAGGCAGGCGATAAAAATGGATGCCATAGAAAAACGCATACTCGAGATTATCGATGAACATAAAGAAGAGCTTATTGCCTTTGGCGAAGATATTTACTATCACGCCGAAAAGGGTTTTTGCGAAACACGGACCGCGGAAAAAGCCGCCGCATTCTTAAAAAAGCTGGGGCTCTCCACCAAGGAGGGGCTCGCAGTTACCGGGGTTAAGGCAAGGCTTTTTTCTAATGATGAAGCCCACGGTCCCTCCGTGGCACTAATCGGGGAGCTGGACGGCATACGCTGCGATACCCATCCCCATGTCAACAAGGAAAACAATATGTCCCATGCCTGCGGCCACAATATACAGCTGACCGCTATTCTGGGCGCGGCTCTGGCACTGTCCGATCCCACTGTAAAAAGCACTCTTTCAGGTCAGGTTCTCTTTATGGCCGCACCTGCCGAAGAGCATGTGGATATGACCGTCCGTGAGAGGCTTCTGGCCGAGGGCCGCCTGACCTTCGGCTTTGGGGGCAAAAGCGAATTAATCCGGGAAGGCGTCTTTGATGATGTGGATATGGTTGTTACCCACCATGTCCATCTGGCTCCAAGCGACAGTGATATTCTTGTGGGAAGTATTCCTACCAACGGCTTTTTATCCAAAAAAGCCACCTTTAAAGGAAGGGCGGCTCACGCAGGCGCGGCTCCCTTTGACGGCATCAATGCCCTAAATGCCGCTTCCCTGGGTTTAAACGCCCTGGCCTACCAGAGAGAAACCTTTAAGGACTCGGATCATGTCCGCGTACACGGAATAATTCAAAAGGGCGGAAGCGCTGTGAATGTGGTTCCGGACGAGGTGGTTGCGGAGGTGATGATCCGGGCCAACAGCCTCGAGGCCATCAAGGATGCATGCATGAAAACCAACAGAGCCTTTGAGGCCGGTGCCCACGCGCTGGGCGCAGAGGTTGAAATTAAAGATTTTCCAGGTTATTTTCCCGTTATCGCCTCTCCTGCCCCCTCTTCATTATGGGAAGCAGCAGAAAGCATCGCAGGTGAAAAACCTTCTTCTACACCACCGCTGAATATTCAGAAGGCCGACCTCACCCGGCATATCGCCGCCTCCACCGATGTGGGGGATCTTTCCCATCTCATGCCGGTGCTGAATTTTACTACCGGGGGATTTACCGGAGCTCTTCACAGTGCGGATTACCGGATTGCTGACAAAGAGAAGGCCTATCTCCTTCCGGTTAAGATGATGGCGCTTTCCGCTTACAGGCTCTTAAAAGACGGCGGCAAGGCCGCCCTTGACGAAATGGCAAGCTTTAAGCCGGTCATGACTAAAACCGATTATCTTGACTATATTGCAAGCTTTCTTTAAAAGCCGGTAGAAAAAAGAAGCACTACTGCATCTTTACGAGGAGGAGTATCATGTCAGATTGGAATGCCGCCCAGTATTTGAAATTCGCAGATGAACGGACCCAGCCGTCGCTGGATCTGGCTGTTCGGATAAAAGACTTTATTTTAGATCCCAAAAAGATTGTGGACATTGGATGCGGCCCCGGAAACAGTACGGCTGTACTTAGAAGCAGGTTTCCCCAGGCAGAGCTTTGGGGGGTGGACAATTCGCCCAATATGCTTGCCGATGCCAAAAAGAATTATCCGGAAATTGGCTGGAAGCTGTGTGATGCAGCCACCCAGCTCCATACCCTGGACACCGATTTTGATTTGGTGTTTTCAAATGCCTGCATCCAGTGGGTACCCAATCATCCTGCCCTTCTTATGGGGTTTATGAACCGGCTCTCCCCCGGAGGTGTTCTTGCCGTACAGGTGCCGTATAATCAAAATGAACCCATTCATCGCATTCTCAAGCAATTGGCGCTTTCAGAGCGCTGGCAGGCATCCTTCCGTGAAATCCGCACTTTTTATACGCTTCGGGCGGACGAATATTACCAGAACCTCTCAATCCTTTCAAGCCGGGTTGTACTTTGGGAAACCATTTATTACCATATTTTGGATTCCCATCTAGCCATTCTTGAGTGGTACAGGGGGACGGGCTTAAGGCCGTATCTCAACCAGCTTAAGGAGGAAGAAAAGGCCGCCTTCGAACAGGACGTACTGAACCTTATACGGGAGAATTATCCTCTCCAGCCTGACGGCAGGGTCATTTTCCGTTTTCCGAGGCTGTTCTTTATAGCTGTAAAGTAAGAGAGCGTGATAGCTCTTTGCCAAAGCAAATCCGGCTAAAAGCACGGGGGTTCATGCCCTCGTGCTTTTGATTAAGCCAACAGGTCTTTTTAAGCCCACTCCGACTATGGCCAGGTAAAAAAGCCCGGCCACGGAAAGCTCGGAATAGCGAGGATGAACGGCCGCCCACTCCAAATGGAGCATGCCGTTTTTCGCCGTAGCCAGTGCGGTGCCAGCCAGAACATCCTCCACGTATAAAACATAGAAATCCGGAATTCTTTTGGCTATTTCATCTTTATTCCACAGCACGTTATCGCCGTGAAGCAATGGGACAATAGCGCTCAAATCCTTCTCCCCTGCTCTTCTGACAACAATTTGAGGAAGACGCTGGGAATTGAGAGTAACATCGCCTATCGGTTTTTCAAATCCATTTTGCCATAAATTTTCTATAGCTATCATAACAACACCTCACTGGAAAAGGAATGATACTTATGGTATCATGAACTATGAAAATCAGTAAAATTGAACTTTTTAATATTTGTCATCAATTTCTTCGATTGATATGACAATAATTACTCAACAGGCTTTCAATGGAAAGGCAGGAAACCCATGGAGATCCGGCAGCTAATTACTTTTTTATCCATCGTCCAGCATCAGAGCTTTACAAAAGCGGCAGCGGTTCTTGGCTACGCCCAATCCTCCGTCACCTCTCAAATTCAGCTCCTGGAGGAGGAGATAGGCGTTAAGCTTTTTGATCGTCTCGGAAAAAGAGTCTCTCTTACAACTCCCGGCGAGAGCTTTCTTCCCTACGCCAGACAAATCACTACACTGGTCAAAGAGGCCAAATCCGTCGTGGCCTCCACCGGAGAAATGAAGGGCACCCTGAAAATCGGCGCACCTGAATCCCTCTGTGTCACCCGGTTTCCGGAGCTTTACCGGCGCTATCATGAAAAATTTCCGGCAGTGGAGGTATCTCTCAGGATATCCGATATCACAAACCTAAAGCAGCTTTTAAGGGAAAACCAGATAGATCTGGCTCTTCTTATTGACGACAAGCCTGCAGATCCGGATATGTGCGTTCATGTGGAACAGCCCGAGCCTCTTGTGCTCCTGGCCTCCCCCAACCATCCCCTTTGTAAAAAGGACAGTGTCACGCTAAAGGACTTAAACCAGGAGAACCTCATTCTCACTGAGGCAGGCTGCTCCTACAGGCAGGGCTTTTCGGAGCTTTTGAAGCGGGAGGCTGTCGTTCCCCGATCCATTCTGGATTCAGCCAGCATTCAGGCTATCAAGGAGCTTACCTTCAGCGGTATGGGCATTGCCTTCCTGCCAAGGGTGGCCACCCTTACGGAGCTCGCCGAAGGAAAGCTTTGCTGCCTTGCCTGGCAAACCAATACCATACATTTTAACACAAGGCTTGTTTATCATAAGGATAAATGGCTCTCTCCCCTGTTTAAGGCTTTTCTTGCCCTGTCGGAGGAATTTCTGAGCAGTGCCTCCTGTTCATAGTCCTCATGAATCATGGTATACTTTACTTATAAAAAACGGCGGAAGAGGCCGAAAGCAATAACTGCAACAACCAGCGTCAGAAGTATTTCCGGCGCATTTTAGAAAGGACTGGACAGCATGTACGTAAAGAAACCGGATTGGCTAAGAGTCAGGCACGACGGGGCTACAGTGGACAGAATGAACCGCTTAATGTCGAAACTGTCCCTGAACACCGTATGCCGGGAGGCCAATTGTCCCAATATGGGAGAATGCTTTAAAAAGAATACCGCCACCTTTATGATACTAGGAAGCAACTGCACCCGGCATTGCCGGTTCTGCAACGTTACAAAGGAAGGCGCATTGGCGCCGGATCCCCAGGAGCCCCAAAATGTGGCTGAGGCCGCAAGCCAACTGGGACTGTCTCATATTGTGGTCACCTCCGTCACCCGTGACGACCTGCCTGACGGCGGCGCAGCCCATTTTGCCAAAACCATTGAAGCCCTTCGTCAAAAGCTTCCAAAAGCCACCGTGGAGGTTCTCATACCGGATCTTAAGGGACTTGAGGCGAGTCTGGACAGTGTGATTAACGCCCGGCCGGATGTTATCGGACACAACGTGGAAACCGTTCCTTCCCTGTACGGCATCGTTCGGCCGGAGGCTCAGTACCTGCGCTCCCTGGAAGTTCTCCGTTATGTTAAAAAGGCCGCTCCGGAAATCATTACCAAAACAGGCATTATGGTGGGCCTTGGCGAAACCCTGGAGGAAGTGGGCCAGGTTATGGATGATCTTGTTGAGGTGGGCTGCGACATTCTAACCGTTGGCCAGTATCTTCGCCCAACCCTTTCCCATATTGAGGTTGCCGAGTATGTTACTCCCGGGCAGTTTGATGAGTATAAGGCTCTGGGAGAGGAAAAAGGCATCCGCTTTGTGGCAAGCTCGCCTCTTGTCCGAAGCTCCTATAATGCCCTGGAGGCCCTGAAAGAAATACGCAAGGAAAAGGTATAGCAAATGATTTATATCGACAGCCCTTCCCTGGATTCTACCTTTCATTTTGCCCTGGAAGTGTACTTAATGGAGGAGCTGAATATCAGCGATTCCTATTTTCTTTTCTGGCGAACCCGCCCCACCCTTATGATAGGCCGGTATCAGAATACCCTGGAGGAAATCAATACGGCCTATGTCCGTGACAAGGGGATTGACGTGGTGCGAAGGGTATCGGGAGGCGGAACCATCTACACCGATACCGAGGGCTGGCAGTTCAGCTTTATCCAAAAGAACCGGGAGCCGTCGGCCATCGAGTTCAAAACCTATACCGCTCCCATTTTGGAGGCCCTGGCTGAGCTTGGGGTTACCGCTTCTTTAAGCGGCCGAAACGATTTATTAATCGGCGAGAGAAAATTCTCCGGCAACGCCCAGTACAACAGCGCCAGATGTACCCTCCACCACGGCTCCATTCTTTATAACACCAATATTGAGGAAATGGTTAAATCCCTCACGGTTTCCGATGAGAAAATCATTTCAAAAAGCATCAAATCCATTCGCCAGCGTGTGACCAACGTTATGGAGCACATGCCCGAGAAGCTTTCCTCCCTTGGCTTTAAGGAGGTTATGCTCAGACACCTTCTACAAGGCGGGGAGGGTATCTATACCTTGACCCCAAAGGATGTGGAACGTGTGGAGGCCATTGCCGACGCCCGCTTCAGAACCTGGGAGTGGAATTACGGCAAATCCCCCCGTTTCGAGATTATTAAAGGCAAGCGCCTTGACGGCGGACGGGTGGAGTTCCGCATGAATGTCCGTGAAGGCCTTATTGAGGAATGCAGTATTTACGGTGATTTTTTCGGCAACGGAGATGTGGACGGGCTTGCAAATGCCCTTATCGGCTGCCCTTACCGGGAGGACGCCATCCGC
>JAEXPO010000488.1 GCA_023446675.1 Bacillota bacterium
TCGTCCCCCACTTCCGCTTCGGCCATGGCCCTTCGCATTTCATCCGTTGGTTTTGTCACTGTATCGCTTCGTAAATCAATCCATTCCTTTGTATTCATGATGCTAATCCATTCCTTCCTTACATTGGCCGAATAACTCACAGCGAATACGGCAACGGTCATTCAGCCTCTTTATTATAGCTCCTTTAGTATTGGAAATACAGCCATAACTCTTTTTGCATTGGAATTACCATTATATTACGATTTAAAGTTCCACCTTTATCTTAAAGACTTTTCTCTGTAACTTTGGTATAATAGATGTACAAACGAATCGGAGTTGATTGAACTTGATATTATACAATTCCGTCCTGGTATGCGTTACGCAGCAGCGTTCCTGCGAGCGGCTCATTCATGCGGCCGCCCAGCTAAAGTCTGAAAACGGAATGCTGTATGTACTGCACGTTACAAAGGAAGACTGGAATTTTGTAGATAACGCACGCGACGGCGAAGCGCTTGAATATTTGTTTTCTCTGTCCAAATCCTACGGAGCGGATCTTACCCTTTTACACTCCAACCGGATTACTGAAACCATAGCCCAATTTGCTCAGCACTACGGTGTTGATGTGATTTTGGTAGGCGAGGGTCCCGACAAAAGCAGGGATAATACCTTTATTCATAAGCTGGATACGCTCTTAAGCGATTCAGACATTCGGATCCGGGTAGTTCCCTGCGAAGCACAGCGTATGTCCAAGGCACAAACCTAAGGCGTACTGCGGCCTTCACCGTTGAGCGCGGCATACACCTGCCGTTTACTTATACCTCTGTCCCTGGCGGCCATTTTCATGGCCTCCATTCTGTCATAACCTTTTTTCACATACTCATCCACATGATCTTTAATGGAAACCGATTCCCATTGTGCCTGAGCTTCCTCCGCGGTAGGAGCAGGACCTCCTTCTACTATGAGGACAAATTCCCCTCTGGGATCCTGGGCCTGAAAATGGCTTAAGAGGCCGTCCAGAGTATCCCGGACAAACTCCTCGTGAAGCTTGGTCAGCTCCCTTGCCGCAACGGCTTTTCTCTGGCCAAACACCTGGGCCAGATCCTTCAGTGTTTCCTTAATACGATGGGGGCCTTCATAAAAGATCAGAGTGCGCTCTTCCCCTTTTATGGTTTCCAGCTTCTTAACCCGTTCATTGTGTTTTTGAGGCAAAAAGCCTTCAAAGGCAAAGCGCTCCGTAGAAAGGCCTGAGCAAATAAGAGCGGTAACCGCTGCCGAACACCCGGGTATCGGAGATACGGCAATGCCTTCGGCAATGGCCATGGCAACCAGCTCCTCACCGGGATCGGAGATGGCCGGGGTGCCCGCGTCACTGACAAGAGCGATGCTTTGGCCTTTTCTGAGCTTGTCCAGAAGCTCCGCCGCCCGAGTGAGGCGATTATTGTCATGATAGCTTATCAGAGGCTTTTTAATCCCCAAATGATTTAGAAGCTTTAAGGTATGGCGGGTGTCCTCCGCCGCAATGACATCGGCTTCGGAAAGAATACGTACCGCGCGGTAAGTTATATCCTCAAGATTGCCTATGGGCGTGGCTACCAGATATAAGGTTCCAAATTCCATTTTTTCCTCGCTTTAACATTAAGCTTTTACTTAATAATTCTTTGATTCGTAATATGGCGGCCCAGGTACAAACCTTGCTCCAGCGCTCAATTATGCCAAATTACAAATCAAAGTTTATACTGGCGTACACGGCATTTCAAAGCTCGTCCCTTAAAGGCTGACGGACCGGTGCCGTGTCACATGGCAGCTGATATTCACCGCCACAGGAAGGCCCGCAATATGGGTGGGAAAGCTTTCCACATTAACACCCAATGCCGTCGTCCGGCCGCCCAGACCTGCCGGGCCTATGCCAAGCCGGTTTATTCTTTCTAAAAGCTCCTCCTCAATACGGGCTAAATGGGGCGTTTCATTGGGCTTGTCCAGTGGCCTCATCAGAGCCTTCTTGGCAAGAAGCGCCGCCTTTTCCATTGTTCCGCCAAGGCCCACTCCCACTACAATGGGAGGGCAGGGATTGGCTCCGGCACGGCTTACCGTATCCACGACAAAGGCTTTGACACCTTCCTCCCCATCGGAGGGCTTAAGCATTTTAAGGGCACTCATATTTTCACTGCCAAAGCCCTTGGGTGCCACCTCAATGACAAGCCTGTCTCCCGGAGTAAGGCTCCAGTGGATCACTGCCGGGGTATTGTCCCCTGTGTTTTTTCGAAGGAGGGGATCGGCTACCACGGAGTTTCTAAGATATCCCTTTTTATAGCCCTGACGGACGCCTTCCTGTATGGCCTCCTCCAGGCTTCCCCCTTCAATGGAAAGGTTTTGTCCCACTTCAACAAAAATTACGGCCATCCCTGTGTCCTGACAAATGGCCAGGCTTTCCTCACGGGCAATCCGGGCGTTTTTAATGAGGCTTTCCAATATGGATTTTCCTGTTTCCGATTCTTCCTGTGAAAGGGCTTTCTCCAGGGCCTGACGAATGTCGGTATTAAGCTCATAATTAGCCTTTACGCAAAGATCCGCCACAGCCTCTGTCACCGTATTTACATGAATGCTTCTCATATCGCCTCTCCTCCAAAGCTCCCTGACTCTTCCCTACGGAAAAGATCAAGGACAGGCTCGGAGTCGTCCCCTTTCTCCCTGGTTTTAACCTGAACCCGGTCAAAGCCGTATTGCTGCTTCAAACGTTCAATATTGCTCCGATGCTGGCCCGTAACCTTGGACAGCATGTTCTGAGGTACTCGAATTTCCAGGCTCTTGCCCTTATGAAGCCCTTCCCTTTCTATACGGTCACAGATCTTTTCAAAAAGAATCTGTGAAGCCACCAGCTCTCCAAAGGCCGGGTGGCAGGGTCCTTCGGTTACGGAGGAGAGAAGGCTTTGCTCGGCATAAAGCCCCAGGCGAAGAATATGTATATTGGCCTGTTCATAGAGAGGCACGATACGTGCGCTCCAGGTTACCGCTTCAGTGAGGCTCAGAGGAGTGTACATCCCTTCCCGCATCATTTGCTCCAGCGCGGTCTCCCTTAAAACCAGCGCAGGATAAATACGCACCATGGCAGGCTTTAAGGCAATAACGCCTCTGGCGGTATCCAGCGCCTTTAAAATAGAATCGCCGGGAAGCCCCAGCATGGTCTGTATTCCCAGCGTCAGGCCCTTTTCATGGATAAGGCGGCACGCCTTCTCCACATCCTCCACGGTATGCCCCCGTCTGCTGATTTTTAAAACATCAGGGTCCAGGCTTTGAACCCCCAGCTCAACTACCCTTACCCCGTGAGCAATGAGGTAGTCCAGTATCTCTTCATCAATATAGTCCGGCCGTGTAGATACACGGATACCCGTTACCCTTCCCGCCTTCACATAGCTATAGGCCAACTGAAGGTAAGACAGCATGTCCTTTTTAGGAAGGCCGGTAAAGCTGCCCCCGAAAAAGGCAATTTCCACCGTATCCTCCGGTTCCGATGTGGCAAGATGCCGCTCCACTGCATCCACCAGCGTCCTTTCACTGACGGGCTCGCTCTGCCCGCTGATTTTCTTCTGATCGCAGAAAATGCAGGTATGGGGGCAGCCTCGCTGAGGTATGAAGAGGGGAATATTAATATGTTTTCCCACGCTTGCACTCTTCCTTTCCTTTA
>JAEXPO010000518.1 GCA_023446675.1 Bacillota bacterium
GGGTACGGTGGACGTTCTGGTGAACAACGCCGGAGTTGCACCCAAGGTAAGAGCCGATATTCTGGAGCTGGACGAAGAGGGCTACGACTACGTTATGAATATTAATTTAAAGTCCTCCTTCTTCATGACCCAGGCAGTGGCCAAAAACATGTTGGAAAACAAAACCGAGGGCATTATTGTAAACGTTTCTTCGGTGAGTGCTTACACCTCTTCGGTAAACCGGGCCCAGTACTGCCTGTCCAAGGCGGGCATCAGCATGTCCACCCTCCTTTACGCGGACAGGCTTGCCGAATACGGCATCCGTGTTTATGAGGTAAGGCCCGGCATTATCCGCACGGATATGACCAGCACCGTTACCGAAAAATACAACAAGCTCATTTTTGAGGACGGCATTACCCCCATACGCCGCTGGGGTGAGCCGGAGGATGTGGCCAAGGCCGTATCGGTTCTGGCCGGAAAAGCCTTGCCTTTCTCCACAGGAGAGGTTATTAATGTGGACGGCGGGTTCCATATCCGCAGGCTTTAAGCGTGTTAAAGCCCTGAATTTAACCTTATCCTACCCAGAAAGGATGAAAAGTAATGGAACATGAAGTTGTCCAATTAGGCGGGATATCGGTTTTAGTGGTATCCGTGAATACCTTGATAGTGGGAAGCGGAGCGGCAGGCTTCAACGCTGCCGACAGGCTTTATGACTTCGGCCGAACCGACATTGCCCTCGTTACCGAGGGGCTGAACATGGGAACCAGCCGGAACACGGGTTCCGACAAGCAGACCTATTACAAGCTGACCTTGGCGGGGGAGGGCTCCGACAGTGTGATGGATATGGCCAAAACCCTGTTTGATGGAGGGGCCATGGACGGGGATTTGGCTCTTTGCGAGGCTGCTTCCTCCATCCGGTCCTTCTACCGGCTTGCGGAAATCGGCGTGCCCTTTCCCCATAATGGCTTCGGGGAATACGTGGGCTACAAAACCGATCATGATCCAAGGCAGCGGGCTACCTCGGCAGGGCCTCTTACCTCCAAGTTCATGACGGAGCGGCTTCAGGCCCAGATAGAAAAAAAGGCCATACCCATCTTCGATGGCTACCGGGTTATTCGTGTGCTTACCCATGAGGGGGAATGCAGGGGGGTATTGTGCCTTAACACCAACGGCCTTGCGGAAAAGGATACCCGGTATGTTCTTTTTAATACAACCAATGTGGTGTATGCCACCGGAGGCCCGGCGGGGCTTTATTCCCGCTCTGTCTATCCCGAAAGCCAGAGCGGAGCCACCGGCCTTGCTTTGGAAGCGGGAGCAGAGGCCAAAAACCTGACGGAATGGCAATATGGCATTGCCTCCGTAAAGTTCAGGTGGAATTTATCGGGAACCTATCAGCAGGTGCTGCCCCGGTACATTTCAACCGACTTGAACGGGGGAGACGAGCGGGAGTTTTTAGACCCCTACTTTACCGACAGCGGCAAAATGCTGGATGCCATTTTCCTTAAGGGCTACCAGTGGCCCTTTGATCCCAGAAAGCTTTTAAATTGGGGATCTTCCCTCATTGATGTTTTTGTCTATAACGAAACCCAGATTAAGGGACGCCGGGTTTTTATGGATTTTACCCGCAATCCCTCCCGGCTTAAGACGGACTTCTCCAATCTGGGCTCCGAGAGCTATTCCTATCTGGAGAAATCCGGAGCCCTCTTCGGTACGCCCATTGAGCGTCTGGCCCATATGAACGGCCCGGCCATTAAGCTGTATAAATCCCATGGCATCGATTTAACCTCCAAGCCTCTGGAAATTGCCGTCTGTGCCCAGCACAACAACGGGGGCCTGTCCGGCAACCACTGGTGGGAAAGCAATATCCGGGGCTTTTTCCCCGTAGGGGAGGTCAACGGCTCCCACGGCGTCTACAGGCCCGGCGGCAGCGCCTTAAATGCAGGCCAGTGCGGCAGCCTGAGGGCTGCCCAGTACATTGCCGCCCAAAGAGGAGAAGCGCCCCTGAGCGTGGAGGCCTTTATCCTTGAGGTAGGAGAGCTTGCATCAAAGCGCATTGAGGAAGGGGAAGGCCTTTTGAAAGGTCTTGAAGGCGCAGTTGGTTAAGGAGATGCCAAAAAAAGAAATTCCGGAAATGAAGAGGGTCGAAAAGAGGAGGGCGAGGATGTCCTTTCCATGCGCAAAAAGCTCTCTGAGCGTATGAGCGCCTACGGTGCCCATATTCGTACCCGAAGCGATCTGGAAAGCCTCTACGGGGAAGCTTTGGCTGATTGGAAGAGCTATTTTGTAAAAACAAGGCTGACCCATATCCGGGATTTGCCCATTGCCTTTTCCAATTACGATTTATTGGTGGCCCAGTGCGCATACGCCTTTGCCATGCTGGATTATATCGACCAGGGAGGCCGCAGCCGGGGCTCCTACCTCATTTCCGATCCCGAGGGGGAGCTTCCCCATGAAAAGCTTTCCGAGGCCTTCCGCTTCTCTCTGGAGGGGCAGGAAAGAGGCGGCTTTATTCAGGAAACCCTGCTCTATGAGGGCCTTCCCATTTGCCGCTGGCGCAAGGTCAGGGATATTCCTCAGCCGGACAATTGGTTTGAAAACGTCTGGAATGCCTATCAAAACGGAGCTATTTACAAATAACAGGGTCTTAGAGGCGGGGAGGGCCGTATTCGGTGGTTGCCTTACGGCAGAGTGTTAAGATAACATAAAAATGATTTCGCCCTTTTTGAGGGCCTTTCAATGTTGTCGCGTAAAATCAAAAGCTCGGGGGTATAAAACCCCCTCCCTTTTAGCCGGATTTGCTTTAAGCAAATGGCTACCAAAGAGACGAATTGCCGGAATTAAGCCTTCCGGCAATTCTTAGCCTCAAGCAGGCCAGGGAGTGCTATGCGCTTCCAAAAAACATGGAAAGAATGTGAAGGCCATAAAGGTTTTGCAACGGTTACATTGGCGAGCGAAGCTCAAGCCCGGCGAAAAGCGAATTTTAAACATAGCCCTGCCGGCGGTTTTTGAACAATTGCTGCTTCTGATGATAGGGGTGTACACCACCTTTTTTGTAGGCAAACTGGGCAACGAATACATAGGCGCCGTAGGCTTCATTAACACCCTCCTGATGTTTTTCCAGACCATTTTCAATGCTCTGGCCATGGGTGCTACCGTGGTTGCCTCCCATATGAAGGGGGAGGGGGAAGAAAAGCATGTGGGCAAAATGCTCAACCAGTCCCTGCTTTTTTCCGTAGGCCTTTCTATAGCGGTTATCGCCATTGGCTATTCTTTGGATGAGACCCTTATAGGATTTTTGGTTAACAGTCCGGATCCACTGGTTCCCAAATATGCTTTGGAGTATTTTGACGCAACCTTTTTTTCCTTGATTTTCATTGTTATTGATATTACGGTGACGGCGGCTTTAAGAGGTGTGGGCAATACACGGCCTACGCTTTATGTTTCCATGGTTATGAATGTCCTTCAAATTCTCTTGTGCTCCACCCTCATTAACGGCGTGGGAGGCTTTATCCCCGCTTTCGGCCTTAAGGGTGCCGCCATAAGCATTGTGGTTGTAAGGGCCGCCGGTGCGCTTATAAAGCTTGCCTTTGTGCTGACGGGACGGTTTGGCCTTAAGCTTACCCTGGGCTTCCGTTTTGATTTGAAGATGATGCGAAGGGTTATTGTTATAGGCCTTCCCGCTCTTGTGGAGCAGTTTTTTTTCCAGGGAGGCTTTCTCTTAATCAGCTCCATTGTGTCGTCCCTGGATTCCGCAGCCTTTGCAGGCTATCAGATCGGCGGGAACATCAACGGCATTCTTCAGGTTTTTGTGCTTGGCTTCCAGATTGCGGTGGTTGCCCTTATCGGGGAAAGCCTGGGACGCAAAAAACGCCAGCTTGCCCGCTATTACTTAAGCCGGGTAACCAAAATAAGCCTTATAGCCATGAGCGTGCTCTCGATTATTCTCATAGCCCTTTCAAGGCCTGTGGTGGGGCTCTTTTCCTCTGAGGCCGATGTTATTGGCTACGGCCTTTTTTATGTCATCCTGTTTGCCGTTACATCACCCCTGGCGGTGCTTATTATCCTGTATTCCGGCGCCCTCCGTGCGGCAGGGGATGTCCTCTACGCCATGGTAACCACCCTTGTGGGCATCTGGCTTTTCCGCATTGCATTAACCTATGTGGGCCAAAGCTATCTGGGCTGGGGCGTTTATGCCGTGGGTATCGGCATTTCGGTGGATTTTACGGTTAGAAGCTTTTTATACCACCGCCGTATTAAGAAGGGAGACTGGCTCTATCTTAACCTTTGAGGGGTGTTTGGGGCTAGGATTATTTGGCTGGGCTTATTCGGCGGGCTTGAATAGGCTGAGGGCTTTTTCAACCTTAACCCGCCAAACCATATGAGAGGAGCCTTCTCCCCAAAAATCCTTCAGGAAGTATTCCGGCGGACCATATTTTTTGCACCATATTTTCTGAGCTTCCTTAAACCCGCTGTCAAAGCAAAATTCCTCTATCCCCTTTGCCTCCAGCTCCCTGAAAAGACTGTAAAGAAGCTGGGAAGCCACGCCGTGACGGTGATAGCCGGGATGGGTATAAACCGTGCCTATTTCAGGCAGGTCTTCAAATGCATAGTTGGTGCAGCGCTTCATTAGATCATTGGCGATTCCGGATTCAACGCATCCGATGATCCGGTCCTCGTATTCGGCGAAAAGAAAGAACCTGTCCCTTCCGGCCGTGTCAAAATCTTGTTTCAGAATGCGCTTTTTGTCCTCCCATTCCTCAAGCATTCCCTGTGCGTCGTCTATACCGTTAATATCATACGCATAGCTTAAAACCGTTTTAAAAAACTCATAAATCGTTTCCGTTTCTTCTCTTTTGGGTCTTCTTATTATGATTGCGTTTTTTTCCATTCGAAAAGCATCCTCTTTTCAGCCGTTAAGCAATAAATTCATTACAATGACGGTATGATCCTTATTACCGTAGGTTCTTCTTACCCGTTCCTCTTCAAAGTATCCCATACGGCTCCAAAATTGAAAACCATTAGTATTTTCCGCTACAACAGCGATTCTCAGCTTCTGTCCGTTCTTTTCCGAAACCAGGGCCTTTAAAAAATCATGCACTTTGCGCCCCAATCCGTTTTTTCTCTCGCCAGGGTCAATGAGCATTAAGCCAATTATCCATTCGCCCACATCTTTGTAATCCTTAATTAAGTCAATGACTCCAATTAAAACGGCTTTTTCATTGTATACTCCAAAAACAAATTTGTCCTCCATGGTCTTTTCCGGCGGCATATCGAAAAGAACGCTGTGCCCGGCATCCTTTTCCGGCGGCCTGCCTTCGACAAGCTCCGAAAAATCGGAACACCTTTCGCACAGGTCTTGTACCTCGGCTTCATTCGCACCGGACAATAGGCGTATAGTGTAGGGTGATTCGCCCTGTATTTTGTATTCAGCCAGCATTTTCTTCATCCTGCTTTCTGCATTCCTGCTTTTTTCTCTATTTTACCATACACTGCCATGGTTTTGTCCTTTTGGAG
>JAEXPO010000543.1 GCA_023446675.1 Bacillota bacterium
CCCTTCCTCTCCCGCCAGGTTCATGGTTCTGTAGGTGGAAAGGTAGTAGTTGTATTCATTTGAGAAGGCCCTTTTTACCCGCCGGGAGATAACCCAGTAGCTTTCCTTATCCTTCCTGTCATAAAAAACCGAGCGCCAGCCTTGATCGGGAAACTCCTCAAAAGTCATGCTGTCGCCACGAGTTGACAGGACATAATCACTGTTTTGAAGATAAATGTAAATGGAATCGATAAAATCATTGGTAGCGGGGATTACTCCAAGCACACGGAATAGATCCTTGAACTTCTGATAGGTGCTGTAATCCCTCACATTAACATTTTCGTAAGCCATAAGAATCCGTATATCCGAATCCGACAGCATCCAGGAGGACAGGGTGTCGGACTCCATGAAGGTTTTATCCACCACGTTTTTCACCTGGCTCAGGGCATTAAGATTGGCAGCCTTGATTTCATTTCTTAAATTGTTTCCGTAATAGGTGTACATGGAAAAACCAATAATGATAAGCGGGATAAGGGTGGTCAGTATGATAAAGGAAAAATTCTTAATAAAAATGCTGTTGAATTTGTAATTCTTGATGTAATGCCATAAAGCCCCCTTGTTGTTTTTCATGGAAGGCTCTCTTTCCGGGGGGAAGAGCCTTTAAGGGCCTTTTCTCTGTATTCGGCAGGGGTAAAGCCCGTATACTCCTTAAAAAGCTTATAAAAATATTTGGTGTTTTTATATCCCACCCGGCCGCTGATTTCGTAAAATTTCAGCCTGGGATCGTCCAAAAGCTCAATGGCCTTGTTCATACGAACCTTTAAAAGATAAGCAACAAAATTTTCATGGGTCTGCTTTTTAAAAAGGCGGCTGAAATAAATGGAGCTTAAGTAAACCGAATCGGCAACCTCTTCTAATCCGATATCCTTAAAATAATTCCCATTTATGTAATCTTTAGCTTTTTTAATGACCACCTTTTCCGAGAAACGCCAGTTGCTCTCCACATGCCTCCCGATTTTCTGAATGAGGCTGACACCCAAATTTTCAGCCTGCTCCAGGCTTTGTGCAGACATAAGCTCGTCCCGTTCATAAAGCTCCTCCGGTATGTGCATTCCCGAATCGGCCAGTTCCTCTGAAATAGCGGCAAAAAGGGAGAGCATCCAGTTGCGGATAACCTTTAAATCCATGAGAGACAGCTCCTTGAGCATGTTTTCATAGACATTCTGAGCCATTTTACTGTCCTGGGATTTAAGATAGGAGAGCAGCAGCTTTTGCTGACGGGCCAGATGGGAATAGTCCCCCCGATTTAAAACCTCCTCCAGCCTCTCCTCTCCGGCCTGCACCGGACCGGATTTGGGGCTGAAGCTTACGCTCATGGCATACATGGAGGTGTAAATACGCTCCATCTGAGCATTAACAGTAACACCGATAACGGCTTTGACCTTTTCGGCAACCCTGTCAATAAAGGCTGTCACCCGGGAAGTGAGGGCTTCATCCTCTGTCGCCTCGGGCGCGACAGCAAGAAGCTTCACATTGCGGAAGGAATCGAAATTGGTGAAGCAATAAAAGTTCTTTTCAACAGAGGTGGCATATTTGCGAAGGGCTTCGTAAAGGCTGCCGCTGTCATCCTCCAGGTCCTCCGGAAGCTTATTGCCGCTGTAGGACAGGTAGAGGTTAACCACGCAGATTTTACAATTGGAGGGGTCCAGGGTAAGCCCCACGGCCTTAAGCCGTCTGTCCACCTCACGCTTATCGGGTATGGCGCCCATGATAAGATCGGTAAAGAATTGCTCCCGAAGCATGAACTTAAGCCTGTTATGCTCAGCATCCTTCTTTTCAAGCCGCTCTGATTCAAGCCTTTCCTGATCCAGCTCGGAACGAAGCTCCAGAAAAACCCGCTTCAGCTCGTCCAGCCGGGTGGGCTTTAACAGATAATGCTTTACATTGCAGCTCATGGCCTGACGGGCCAGCTCAAATTCCTGATAGCCGCTGATGACGGCAACCTTGATATGGGGATAATTTAATTTAACATGGTTTGCAAGATCAAGACCGGAAACAAAGGTCATTTTTATGTCTGTCAGAATGACATCCACCGTCTGCCGGGCGATATAATCCATGGCCTGGCGTCCGTCCTCCAGAGTTTCCGCTACCTCAAACCCCATGGATTTCCAGTCCACAATATCACGCAAACCCTCACGAATGGTTTCTTCGTCGTCAACAATAAGAAGCTTATACATACGGGCCTCCCGGAACTGATAATCTATATTGACCTATGCGCAATTTTCCGAATCGTGCACTACCGCAATAGAATATAAGGCCAAGTCAGAAACCCAGGTGTATACAAATAAAGGCTTCCAGCCTGATAACACTATAGCACAAAGAAAGCCCCAGGGTCAATAAACCCGGGGCTCCTGATACCTGCTTGCTTTTGTTACCGTTACAGCTGGGAGAATAAAGAGTAGCGCAGGCTGTTTTACTTTCGCCAGCACTCCTTCATAAGGCTTCTTATGGCTTCTTATGGCTTCTTATGGCTTTTTATAGCTTTCTAGTTTACTTTATTTTCAGCGTCAGGGGTTCATTTAATTTAACGGTTCGGGAATAGGAAAGAGTTAAATACACGGAATCGTAGGGGTAATCCTTGAGGGTAACCGTTTCGCTGAACTTCTCCTTCGCCTCTCCATTTTCTCCGTCAGGGTAATCGGAAAAATGGGATCGCCATTCGTTTATGCCGTTTTTTTCACCGTTCAGGCCATAATAATCACTTCCAATAAGCTGACGTCCAGCTTCGTTTTGGCTTTTCTCACCGCCAAAGGTCAGCTCCCATCCATTGTTTACAGACTGTGCTTTTTCAAAAACAATCCCCTCCGGCAGAAAGTCGGCGGTTTTATCCTTAAGGCTTACAAGAACACGTTCCTTGTCCTTATCCAAAAAGGTTGCACCGGTAATATGAAGAGTAAGCTCCTTGCTGTTATAGAAAAAGGGGCTCTCCATATAAAAAGCGGTCATCTTGGGCGAATCCGCCGCGCCTGTGGAGGAAAGGCCGTTACCCACGCCCTCAAAGCGGTTGCCCTTTTCATCCTCAATATAACACGCCACATCCTTGATCCAGGCCGTATTTTTCGGGTCATCCTGGAGCTCTACCCGTATTTGGGTAGGATATATTTCAAAGGACGAAACGGTAAACGTCTGCCCGTCCAGAGTAAAGGAGAGGTTGGGCTTGAGTAATTCCCCTTTTTGAGTGAGGCTGGGATCAAAGGAAACGTCAAAAACAAACACCGACAGGTAC
>JAEXPO010000572.1 GCA_023446675.1 Bacillota bacterium
TCAATAACAAGGGCATTTTTGTCTTCCAGGTGCTTCTTATAGCCATAAGCAGCAAAGGAACCGATATGCCGCCCCTTTTCCCTCTTTTTGTCAAAAACTTTTCTCACGTTTTCAGATGTATCCTTGGCATGGCTTTCATTAAGCACGCCCTGAACAGGTACACCGATATTCATTGCTCCGTGGGGATCCTTGTAGGTATCTATAGGCTGCTGATATAGAGAAATAAATCTTACCTGATGAAGGACGAACCAATCCTCCAGATAATACCCCTGATCCGCATGATTTCTAAAACTGCGGGCCAGATTTTTAACAACGACACAATTCACCCTTCCCGCCTCAATCCCACGGAGCAGCCTTTGAAATGCCGGACGCTCATCGTCCGTTGTACCGCTTACACCATCATCCACAAATTCATCGACAAAGATGTATTTATCCTCGTCGTATTGATTGTTCAGCCAATCATTCAAAATGAGTCTCTGATTATGGACGCTCTCTGACTCGTCAAACCTCTTGGAATCCTCACGGGAAAGACGAATGTAAAATGCCACATACCAAACCTTATTTTTACTTGTTACAGACAGGGTCTCATTCCGGGCCTTGGGCCTTGCCATATCTACCCCTCCCAGTCGCCATACACCTGGTAAATCATTGACTTAAGAGCTATCATTGCTGTAGCATGAAATAAAATCACAGGCCGCTCTTTTTGCGAAGCAGAAAGCTTGTCATTAGCTCTCCCAGCGTAGGACCATCCTCTGTGAATTCCACTTTAACGCCTAATTCGCCATAGCGGAAGCAGTAGGGGTTTTTTGTTTTTTCAAGGACATACTCTATTCTTTCCATCTTTGAAAGGCTGTTATCGAATTGGAAGCCTTGAACATCAACAAGTGTATTCTTGTCAATATTCCGAATATCTGTGCTCTGCAGAGTATTCAATTCTTTGTTGGTTAGCATAATCACGTCTCTCCCCGTTTAAATGGGTATACATGATTATCTATATGATTCTTTCTGATTGTCCTATGAGCCGGCTCAGGCGGCTTTAGACGCTGCTTATGTATTCCGGGCCGCTTTGGTCCTCTCCTTAGGAGTTCACCGGGTAAAATCTTTTTCTTAAAATAACTGTCCCGGTGGGGCCAGTGGGTCCTGTAGGTCCTCCAGCAGGGCCTGTAGGTCCGGTAGGACCAGTAGGTCCGGTGGGACCAATAGGTCCGGGAAACCCTCTATGCCCACGCGGACAGGGCTTGCAGTCTTTGTTCTTGCAAGGATCATGGCACGGTTCAGGCTCCGGTTTGCCGCAAGGCCGCTGAGATCCGTACTCTCTGAAATCGCGTTTGCGGCAATCTTTTTCATATGGATTACTTTCATATTCGTCTTTATACATAAATTCACCTCTTTCAATTGAGTAACCGTCTGATACATAATATGATAGCTTGTCAATATGGTGCATTTTTATAACTGTCTTAGCGTTTTTGGGAGAATAATATAACATTGCGTATTGTAATACGGCATAATAGCAAAACAGAGTATGGCTTATGATATTATTCCATCAGCGTTGATCATGAATGCTTGCTGCACTGTTATTAGCCGAGAGCTTTGTCAAATTATCATAAGGCACACCTGCAGTTGTGCCAGGCAGCAAAACGATATCGACCGTATTTGAAGGTGTAGCCCATGAATTTCCTGAAAATACAAATAACCCTAAATCTACTACAAAACCACGTGTGTTATATATTACATTGTTAACGATATGCCCATTTGTTCCAGGATTCAAATAAGCAGTCTGTCTCAAAGAGTAAAAAATATTATTGCGGACGGTTAGATTTCGTGTATTGTTTGAAAGAGATACAAAGCCTCTGTTTAATATCCAGCCTGTAGACGGGCCTGCCTGGGGCGGTCCAAAAATAGTATTGTTTATGATCCGGTGATTCAAGCCTCCAATTTGTATAAATTCTACAGGATATGGCAAATCACTGGTTATGGTAAAGCCATCTAAAGTTATGCCGTTACCCAATATCAAAAAAGGAATAATCGGAGTTTGTAAAATGAGCATTGTACCTGCATAGCCCTTTAATGTTACACCGGCTTTATTGACTATAATCTGAGTTTTTAATAAGTAGGTACCCGTCAGAACATGTACAGTACCGGCAGGTGAAACAGCAGCCACACCTTCCTGAATGCTTCCAAAGGGATTTGCCTGGGAACCGTCGCCACCTGTCGCTCCGGCCAATACGTATACATTAAACGGATTTGGTGCTGCTCCGGCAGAGCCAATAGCTGCGGCTGGACGAATCAGGCCTTTTGTTCCGGTAGTATCGGTAGATCCGATATTACTAAATACCGTTCCGGTTGGTCCGGTTGGTCCAGTTAGAGCTGGATTTTCAATTCTTATAACAGCCGAGCTGCCAACGCCTTGAGAAATATCTATATTCAGGGTGCTGGATTCTAGAAATATTGTTTCACCAAAGCCCACCAATTCAATACCAAAAGGGTTCGCAACATAAAACAAGAAATTACCCGGAACAAAGGTGCCAGTCGGACCTGTTGGGCCTGTAGCACCAGTTGGACCCGTTGAGCCTGTAGCGCCGCCTGGACCCGTTGGGCCTGTAGCACCGGCTGGATCTGGAAAGCCTCTCGGACCCTTTGGACATGGTCTGCAGCCGCTACTCCCGTGTGGATCATTCCATGAGGATTGTCGATGCTCATGGCCTAATTCCGGCTGAACCCGGCCACACGGCTGTTGAAGTTCGTATGCTCTGGTGTCATGCCCGTGGCAATCTTTTTCAAGTAAGTCGCTTTCATTTTCATCCTTATACATAAATTCACCACTTCCTATAGAGCAATCATCTGATACATAATACGGAAGGTTATCATTATGGTGCATTTTTATTATTGTCTTAGCTTTTTCAGGAGAAACAGGTCCTTCAATCCCCAGCCCGGATAAGTTCCGGCAAAGAAAAAAGCGGTATTTTCATACCACTCTTCCTGCATGACGGTGTATTCATTTTTGGGGTTACTGATGCGACATTCCTTAACCAAGGAGGAGGACATCCCTGGCCTTCACCGCAACCGTACCGGTCAGGTCTTCTCCGGCAAGAAGGTTTCTGTAGATATTGCCTCCAAGCTCCACCCAGGCTTCCCTATGATTATGATTTATAATAAAGAAGGTGTCGGCTCCCTCTGCGGTACGCTTAGTAACTTCTACTCCCGAGTCTGCTTCCAATACAGGGGAGATGCCCTTTTCATCGAGGATACGGGCTGCAAGAGAAGCCAGAAAGCTTTCTTCCGGTTCTGTTCCCACATAGTAAGCAAGACCCTTTCCATATCGGTTTAGGGTAAAGCAGGGAACCCCTTCGTAAAAATCTGTGGCATAACGGGCAAGAACCTTTGCTCCCCGGCTATGTATGACATCACATAAAAAGCCGCAGGCATAGCGGCCTTCTTTAATGCTCCCTGCCGACGCTTCCATAAGCATGCTGTTCTTCTCTCCCGGAAACAGAGCGTCGGTTTCTTCAACCCAAATTCCTAGCACGTCCTTTAAAGGGCCCGGATATTCACCGAAAACGCAGCGATCGTTTTCATCCGCAAGACCAGTCATAGTCGTAGCCAGAAGAGTTCCGCCGTTTTTTACAAATTCCTTCAGCTTCTCCCCAATGCGGTCCTTCATCATGTAAAGCATGGGTGATACTCCAAAGGCTCGGCCAGCGAAAGCTTCCAATCCGTTACAACCGTCTGCGTCCTATTAGGGATATACCTTATTAATGAAGCGCTGTCAAGTCCTGACGTGGCATATACCGCAGCCTCCCCCGGCTCCAGCGAAAGGCTCAGTTCTTTATCTTCAAGGTTCACAGGATCTATGCCGTTCTTAAGCCCGTCATATTTTAAGAGCACACAGCTTTCCTCACCGTTTAAGCGTATGGAAGTACAAACACTCTTTGTTGGGCTTCCGTTAAAAAACATATAGATATGTCCGTCTTCATGGCGGTATTTACATCCCCGCAGAAACGGCAGGGGCATGTGCACCCCAAAAACGGTTTTAACGGCTTCTCTTACGAATAGGGCCAATTCATCAAGTGCGGTTACCCTCACATAATCTTCAAAATCCTTTGGAAGGGCTTCGCCAGCTTATCCCTCCTTGGTACTGACGCGGCTCCCGCTTATGAGCAAACCGACAAAGCACTTATTATTCATCTTCCCTATGCGCCTCCCTGTGAACACGCCTATGTTATTAAACTGAATTAACCATGAAGCCAAAGCTTCTCGGGCTTGCCGTCCTTTTTTCATTGACAGCAAGCCCTTTTTGTTATTAGGATCTTTTTGTTTTGCATTAAAAACCAGGAAACATCGTCAAATCAAAAGGCACCTTACAAATTTGATTCACTTCTTCTATTGCCTTATTTGTAGCTTAAGGAACAGCGTTTGCATTCATGGCAAGACCTAAAATAAGCAATAATACAGCTGATATTATAAAAGCTCCGAATGTTCTCCAAAATCTATAATATAGTGCTTCAACCAAAGCATATAGGGTATAAGCACCTAAAATAAAAACAAAGCCGAATTTATAGTAAGAATGAGAAAGGTACGAAAACAAACCTGTTGATAAAAAAAGTATGCCAAATGAAAACATACATAGGGTTTTTGCTTTTATTTGTTTATTTGTGGTATTATCAGGCAGTTCCCTGTGTTGCTTTTTAGCCGATTCAAGTCCATTGTTTTTTAACAAATAAGTAATGTTTGATATTGTTTGCATAGCTCCAAAAGCAACAAAAAATGCTCGGATAATTTCAAACATCCATGTCATTTTTACCGCCTCCTAAGTTTGATATCAGTATATTTAAACATCTATTAAATACGCTGATTTCAGTATCAGTTAACCCCTGAACAGCTAAATAATTAACATTTTCAGCCAATAAAGAAACTTCATTTGCAATCGAAACCGCTACCGGTAAAATTTTTACACGGTAGCTCCTGCGATCATTTTCAAACAATTCCTTTTGCAATAGTCCTTTTGATATGAGCTTATCAATGACAGCTCCGCATGTAGCTCTATCCGTATTTAGCTTATCGGCAATTTCCGCTTGCGATAAATTATCTTCCAACGATAATAATTTTAAGACGGCCCACTGTGCAGTTGTAATGTCATAATTTTTAAGTAATACATCAAGTTTTCTTTTTATTAACCTTGCGCTTGTATTGAGAAGATAACCTAAAGACTGCTGTATTTCCAAAAAAATTCCTCCTGACAAATTTATTATCTCTATAGATAATCACTGCAATATAATATGCTTACATATTGTATGTATACATACTATATTGTCTCTGTCCCTCTGTCAATACCTATAGAAAATAATTTAGAAAATAAAGGCTGAATCAGGCAGTCACTAAACGACTACATGATTCAGCCTTTTTAATACATATCCGATTTTTGTTATATCAATCCAGTCTTATAATATTTAACACAGAGCCCTCATAGGTTATTGAATGACCGGCAGGATTTACCAATGTGAGAATATTGGGATCTGCACCTGTGCTAAAAACAGCACCCGAACTCAAAGTAAGCCTGATAGTTGGCGTTGCCAATGAAGCAAGGTTTCTGAAATAGCTCTGTGTGCCTAAAATAAGTGCCCCATTTAACGAGAGCTGAACGATAGCATCACCCTCTCCATTATTTCCAAGATTTGATGCCGTTTCATAAAAAGCATAGTAGGTATGATCCGGCGCCAGCACTATATTGGCTGAACCAGCGGTATGGCTGATAGAAGTTCCATTTATTATGCTTATGGAGAAAGTAATCGCCGAACCGCCTGCAACAACCTGGGAGGTAGGATTGACAATTCGTGCATTTTCAGAGGTAACGGTCTGTGCTGAAGGACCTGTAGGACCGGTATCACCTGTTGCGCCCGTTGCTCCCGTGGCTCCCGTAGGGCCTGTCGCTCCGG
>JAEXPO010000601.1 GCA_023446675.1 Bacillota bacterium
CTTCTTACCTTACCTCTGCGGACGATTTCAAATGAATCGACATTTGGCGAATGGATGGGGAAAACTCTTTCAACGCCGATACCGAAAGAAAGTCTTCTTACGGTAACCGCACGGCTGATTCCGCTTCCGCGCATGGCAATGAGGGTTCCCTCAAATACCTGAATTCTTTCACGATTTCCTTCTTTAACCTTAACGTTAACCTTTAAATAGTCACCGATCTTAAGGTTGGGAAGGTTTTGCTTCATACCTTCCAGTTCCAGTGTACGCAGGATATCCATTTGTATTTTTCCTCCTAAACTAGAGTGTTCATAACCTGAATCTTTCCTGATTACATGCAGGCAGTGGACCACTCCGTACTCACGCCGTAATATTGTATCACAGTGAAGCTGGGGGTGTAAAGAATAATTTGAACGGGCTTGAACGGGCTTTTATTCGGAAAATGAAAGGGCTTGACAACACAAGAGCTAACAAATAGAGTATAACCAGAATAAAGCTAACAAGCCCTTATCCTCCGGAAAACCTTCAAAATCCGCAAATGACGGTGAGAGCGATGAACAATCAGGAAATCGGCAAGGAACTTTATCATGAGGACATGTTTGTCATTCACTATATTACAAACCATTTCAAGATGCCCCGGGCTCACTTTCACGACGGCTATGAGCTCCATTTAACACTTACGGACAATACTGTTTACACCATAGAAGAAAAAACCTATACGGCCAAACGGGGAACCCTGGCCGCCATTAATCAGGAGGAAATTCATTTTGTGAAGGTCCCGCCCGGCCTTTATGAGCGGTATATCCTCTCCTTCAAGCCCGGATATCTCATGGAATTTACAGGGGATTACCCCTTTTTAACCGCCCCCTTCACCAACAGGAAGGAGGGCTTCAGCCACCTGACAAGCCTTTCGGACCTTCAGACCCGGGAGCTTATCTCCATGCTGGAGGAGCTTATACATATCTCCTTATATAAATCCCTTTACCAGCGGGATTTTCGAAGGAAGCTTCTTCTATCCCAAATCCTTGTTTTTGTAAGCGAAAGGTATGCCCGGACAACACCTGCACCTCATGGAAAAGAAATGGCCTCCACGGGAGAGCTTAGCCCCATCATCCGGTACATAAAGGAAAACCTGACGGAGGACTTAAGTCTTGACGCCCTTGCCGCCAGGTTTTATATCAGTAAATCCCATCTTACTCAGCTCTTCAAGCGAAGCACCGGCATGACGCCAACCCGCTACATTACCGCCTACCGGGTGATGAAATCCCGGGAGTATCTTGAAAAGGGGTTTTCGGTGGTTGAGGCTTGCGAGCTTGTGGGTTATGTGGATGAATCCAGCTTTATACGCACCTTCAAAAGCCTTGTAGGGCTCACCCCGGGCGCCTATGCCAAGGAAAAGGTGCTCTAACCCCAGGTTCTTTTTCAAGAGGCCAGTGAAAGCCCTTTGAGCTTAAGGCTTGCCTAAAA
Source organism: Bacillota bacterium (assembly GCA_023446675.1). Lineage (GTDB taxonomy): Bacteria > Bacillota > Clostridia > DSM-8532 > DSM-8532 > DTU059. The sequence goes on from JAEXPO010000601.1 coordinate 1,465, forward strand.
AGACAGCCTTGGGGGTCTTACCCCTCTTTAGCTCATACCAGGGTATTAATTTCCACGCCGTTGAGCTGTCCATATGCGCTGCTGTAGAGCTCATCAAAGGTGCCTGCCTTAAGCCTTGAGCCCACCGTGAGCGTGGTTTCTCCCGGAAGGCTGACGGTGAGGAAGGTGTCCGAAAGGGTGTAGTCGGGGTTCCGGTCGCTTAAGCTCTCCCCGAATTCCACAACAAAGCCCCCTGCGCACTGCTCCAGCTCCTTAAAGGAAAGAGCGGTTTCATCTCCGGAATAAAGAATAATGTCAAAATGCAGGGCATTGTCCTCTCTTTCCAGGTTGTAGGTAATCTTATGGCTTCCAAAGGCGGCATAAACCGTCTTTATTCTGCCTCGAATGCCATTGAGGGTGAAATAGAAGGCATTATTCACAAGAGTGAACTCCTTCACTCCCTCAGTGCTGCCTTCCAGCGTGAAGCGAAAGCGCAAATCCTTGGCCTGGATAGTGGCGTTTTTTACCATATCCAGATTACAGTGGGTATCTCCCCCGTCGGTAGCAAAGCTTACCACCGCAGCGGCCCTTCCCTTGTCCTGGGCCGAACAGATAAAAGCAGAGGAATAATCGTAAAAATCATGAAGGCACCGTGCCCGGAAGGCAAAGACCTCCTCCCCGCTTTTTAAGTAAGCCAGCAGATTACGCTTCTGATTCCACATATCATTCTTGTAAAAGGTGCCCAGCGTCATTTTTTCATCCATGTAGGTATAAGCCACGGCAGGTCTTGGAGACTGGGCATCGCCTGCAAAGCGTTCAAACAGCACCTTTTCCCCGTCTGACAGATAGGCCTCCAAAAGAGCGGCCGGGCATTTTAAATCAATCCGGAAGGTTTCTAAAGATAAATGGGCGGCCTCTTCCTCCTTTGACATAAGCGTGGCACGACCCTTTAAAGCTCTCTGAAGCTTGGCTTTGGACTCATCTGTCAGAAGGACGCTGTAATTTCTGGCATGGGGGCCTGCCCATTGCAGGGTAGGTAAATGGAAATGCTTCAGAATCACCCGCCACGCAATATCCAAAAGCTCATAAATAAGCTTTTTGGATTCCGGATCCCTTACATCCCTGTAAAAGGAGGTGAGATCCTCCGCCGCAAGCAGCGTATAGGTGGGGCTGTTGTATTCCGCAAAATTGTTGTTCCTCCTGTTAAAGGCGCAATGGACAGCCAGCCGCTCCCGGGCATAGGCCAGAACATCGGGGAAATCCAGCACCTCCGCCGCCACATGGGTGACATAGGAGCCCATGAAGGAAATATTGGTATAACCCGGATCCACATTTCTTCTCATGATGGATCGGCAGGCGTGGTAGATGGAATCACGAATGATTTCAAATTCCTTTTGGGTAAGGTGCTCTCTGTGATCCTTTACAATCTGGAGCAGGGCCTTTCCGCAGAAGTCGGCCCAGTTCCAGTCCGGCGGAGCCATTTTTTCCAGAGGCTCCTCATAAAACCAGGACCAGATGCCGTAGGTTTTATTTTCAGGATTCTGGTCCTGAAGGCTTATCACCTTAAAAACAATTTCCTTGCCTCTTTCAATATAACGGGGAACATTGGAGTCAAAAAGAGCTACGGCATAAATCAGGCTGTCCCGGGTTGAATGGACGTCCCCGCCCTTGAGGGTGGTGTGGTAGCCGGGAGATGAAAAGGGCCTCTTATGCATTTTTACTTCCGGATCATAACCGGCATTGGCTTTTTCCAGTAAAGCCATAAAATTTTTGTAGTCGCTTTCCTCATGAAAATGAAACATCGCAATGCCTCGCTTTCCCGTTGCATATAATGCGCCTTCGGGGGTAAATTCCGGCCCCATGGGGCCTTCTCCCCGGGCATGTCTATTATAGCTTAGGGAGAAGCGTAAAGTATGTGCGTAAATCCTTCATATCTGTGCTTAAATCCCACTTTGAAAGCATTTAGAAAAAGCCGGCTGCAAAAGAGCCAAACTTCAATTCGTAATTTGGGCAATACCCGTGCTCCCATGCTATACTTTACCCAGAATTGGATCCAGGCGCTGCTTCACTTCTGCGCCACATGACGCATAC
>JAEXPO010000613.1 GCA_023446675.1 Bacillota bacterium
AGCTCACCCAATACCAGGGTGAAATAGGATAAAAGCATGGTGACCACAAAAACAGCAATAGTTTTTAAAACATTTTCAGGAATGCTGACGCCGGTGGATAGAACCAGCTGAACAAGCGGATCGGCAAAGGATTCCGAAGCAAAAGCACTTGCAAGAAAGCCTGCCAGAGTAATTCCAATTTGAATGGTTGCCAGAAAACGGCTGGGCTCTTTGAGAAGATTTTTAAGAACAATGGCTTTTTTGTGGCCTTCGTCGGCCATAAGCTTAATTTTGTTATCGTTCAGAGAAATAAGGGCAATTTCTGAAGCTGCAAAAAAAGCATTCAGCATAATCAGCAGCAACAGTACGAGAATCTCAGTACCCAAACTAAATTCATCCTCCTCTTATTGCCTATATCTTACATGATGTCCCAGTTATTGTCCAGTGATTTTACATAGCTTTAAACATGAATCTTTCCGGGGATCAGGCAAAGAGGCGGGCTTCAAAAGATTACTCTTCCTCGGTAAGGTTTTCAAGTATTTTTATCTCATTTTTATCAATAAGCTTGTCCTTTAAGGGCCGTATTCCGTGGATTAAATAATCAACAGCCGTCTTAATGGAGTCATAGCCCTGCTTGTAGGGCTGCTGGCAAATGGCGGCCTTTATGGTGCCGTTTTTCATAAGCCGTACGACAGCCGGTGTACTGTCGCAGGCGACAATAAGCATCCCCTCTTCCCTGTTAAGCTCATGAACCGCCCGGCAAACGCCGGTGGCACCGGCTGCTACAATGTAGAGGGCATTTATTTGAGGGTATTGCTTCAGCATTTTTAAAGCCTGCTCATAGCCCTGCTCATCGTCATCGCCGGTCTCCACAATATCGGTAATGGTCAAGCCCCTATAGCGTTTCTTACGAATTTCATTAAAGCCGAATACCCGTTGATTATGTCCCAATATCTTTATTGAGCCGGTGGCAATACCTAAATTTGCCTTTCCTCCGGAAAGAAGTCCCACACAGCCTGCGGCCGTCTGACCGCTTTTTATGTAATTGCTTCCCACATAGCACATCCGGCTGCTGTTTTCGATGTCATTGTTAAGGGTAATAACCGCGATGTTTTCCTGTGACAGAGCATTGATTTGAACAGAGATTTTGGCGTCATTGATAGGCTGGAGAATTAAAATATTTATCCGCCCCTGAAGCTCCTTCATAAGCTCAAGCTGTCTTTCCGCATCATAGCCCTTCATGGTTTTCACTACAACGGAAATGCCATACTGAGAGGCTTCCTTTTCCGCCTCCTTCATCCCCTTTATGACATCATCAAAAAAGGCGTTCCCCTCCGAACAAAGAATAACGCCAATGGTGAAGTTCTTTTTTATGGCGGCAAGAGCCTTGCCCGCCATGTTTGGCCTGTAGCCAAGCTCTTGGGCAACCTTTCTTACAAGCCTTTCGGTCTCCGGGTTTACACGGCCCCGGTTATTCAGCACTCTGTCCACTGTTCCCCTGGAAACACCGCTGACCTCGGATATCTGTTTTATAGTTACCGCCATAGATCGCTCCTGCTGCTTTTCCTATAACCCGCCTTCCGCACCCGTGAAGCCAATGCCTTTCTTTTTTGCAAGTAAAGGGCATCCCTTCCGTCAGGATGCGGAAAGACGGGCTATAAGCCTGAAAAAGTTCAAATAATACTTAACGTGGTATAAGGGTTATCTGGAAAAGGGATTTTCCGACGGATAAAGCATGCCCTTGGGCTGATTGAAACCAATGTCCGTCACACCCAGGTATTTGAAAACCTCAAAAATAACCTTTCCATAATGGCCGAAGGCAACGGCGCCATGGTGAGGATAATTCTTTTCTATGAGCACATGCCTGTAGAACCGGCCCATTTCATTAATGGCAAAAACACCTATACCTCCAAAGGATTTCGTTTTAACGGGAAGAACCTCGCCTTCCGCCACATAGGCCCTAAGCCCGGCATCCGCTGTGCTCTGAAGGCGGAAGAAGGTAATATCTCCAGGTATGAGATCCCCTTCCAACGTCCCCTGTGTTACTTCCTCCGGAAGATTTCTGGCCATAATCATCTGGTATTTCATTTCGCAGAAGGCCAGCTTCTTGGAATTGGTGTTGCCGCAATGGAAGCCCATGAAGGTATCGGTAAAGCTGTAGCTGAATTTTCCTTTTATGTCTTCTTCATACATATCCTTTGGCACGGTATTATTGATATCCAGCAGGGTTACCGCATCCTGGCTTACACAAAGGCCGATGAATTCGCTCAATGCTCCGTAAATATCCACTTCACAGGATACGGGTATGCCTTTGGCCATTAAACGGCTGTTGACATAGCAGGGCACAAAGCCAAATTGTGTCTGGAATGCGGGCCAGCATTTACCGGCAATGGCCACGTAATCCCGGGAGCCCTTATGGGACTCCACCCAATCCAGCAGGGTAAGCTCGTACTGGGCAAGCTTGGAAAGGATTTCAGGTTTTTTGTTCCCTGTGCCAAGCTCCTGCTCCATATCCTTTACCACTTCCCCAATCCTTGGATCTCCCGCGTGCTTATTGAAGGCTTCGAACAGATCCAGCTCGGAGTTTTCCTCAATTTCCACGCCTAAATTGTAAAGCTGCTTAATGGGCGCGTTGCAGGCCAGAAAATCCTGAGGCCTGGGGCCGAAGCCAATTATCTTAAGGTTTCCAAGACCAATCAGGGTTCTAGCCATGGGTACAAACTCATTAATCATTGCCGCACAGTCACCGGCATCCCCAACGGGATATTCGGGTATGTAGGCTTTGATTTCTCTGAGCTTCAGGTTATAGCTGGCATTGAGCATACCGCAATAGGCATCTCCCCGTCCGCCCACCAGATTGCTTCCTGTTTCCTCTGCTGCGGCAATAAACATGGCTGGTCCGCCAAATTCTTTCGCAAGCAAGGTTTCGGCTGTTTCAGGACCAAAGTTGCCCAGATATACAACCAGAGCGTTGCACCCTGCCGCTTTCAGCTCTCCCACGGCCTTTCTCATGTCAAGCTCGCTTTCGATACAGGTGGGACATTCGTAAATCTCCCCGAACTTCTCGGTGTATTCCCTGACTACCGCTTTTCGCCTTGTCTCGGACAGATCCATGGGAAAACAGTCCCGTGAAACCGCTGCGATGCCTAATTTTACTTCCGGAATATTAAACATATGCATCCTCCATCCAGGCTTAACGCCTGTTAATTAAAATAAACGAATTTAAGACTTTAGCCGGATTGGAAAAGTTCCCTTAACCATTCCGAAAAGGCCGGTGTGCTCGTGCACACTTTGCCACGAATAGCATATTCCTTTCCTTAAGTGATGTCAATATCCTTCTTATATCCTCTCATACGGATTTAATTGCAGTAAGTGTATAGACCAGAAGGAATACAATTAACATATTACAAATTACGAATTAAAGCACCATTCCTGCATTTCCTTCAGGCTTTTACCCGACAGTAAAAAAGCGCTGACCGGTGGCTTATAGGTCCACAGTTCAGCGCTTTTACATTAACAATTAGCTTTTAATATCAGTTTTTATGTCCATCCCACTTTACCTGCCCGGTGGAAGTCTCAGCCTTTAACGGCACCAATCATAACACCTTTTACAAAGTATTTCTGAAGGAAGGGATATATAAGAAGTATGGGAACAGTGGTTATGATAATGGCGGCATATTTTATCGCTTCGGCGTAATTATCAAACTTATCGCCGGACAATTCTCCTGAGCCCAGAGTATCCTGATTGGCTATTAAAAGAGCTCTCAAAATATTCTGAATGGGGAGAAGCTTATTATCCGTGATATAAATGGAGGCGGCAAACCAGTTGTTCCAGTGGCCCACTCCGTAATAGAGCAGGAGAACGGCTGTGGTTGGCATAATAAGCGGCACGGCAATACGGAACAAAATAGTAAGGTCATTGGCTCCGTCTATATGGGCCGACTCAAAAAGGCTTTCCGGTATGTTCTCCATAGC
>JAEXPO010000653.1 GCA_023446675.1 Bacillota bacterium
ATCGAAGGTAATTTCATACCGGGCTGCGGTAATTTGATTCATAATATTGCCCTTAATCTTCTGCTCCACCGCATCCAGAATTTGTATGCCTTCAGGGAGGCTTTTGTTGACAATATCCACAAAGGCCTCAGGATCCACATCCCCGGCCAGCTCCACATCGGCATACTCCGCCTCGCTGGTTAAGCCGATAGACATGGGAAGACCGAAAACCAGCTTCTGGCGCGGGTTAAACCCCTGTGACCAGGCTATGGGAATTCCGGAGCGTTTAAATGCCCTTTCAAACACCCGCAGCGTATCCAGATGGGCAATATATTTGAGGCTTTCCGTTCTTTCAAAACGAATTCTTAATGCTCTTGCCATAGGCTCATCCCTGCCTGTCTTTTATGCATATGCCTGCTTTGTAGTATTGGGCACCGCATTTGGAGCAGCCCGCCGCACAGTTGCGTGTGAGATCACCCTCATAAGCCTTTTCACATTCTTTTTGCAAAAACTGCTTGCTGATGCCCATATCAATATGATCCCAGGGTAAAACCTCCGAGAACTCTCTCTTGCGTGTGGCGTAAAAGGCCGGATCCAGCTGACACTCCTTAAAAGCGTCCATCCATTTGGCATAGGAGAAATGCTCCTCCCAGCTGTCAAACCGGCAGCCTCGCTTCCAGGCTGAGGCAATGACCTTTCCAATGCGTCTGTCGCCCCGGGCCAAAACCGCCTCCATCAGGGTTACCTTTGCGTTATGGTAATTGTACTCAATGCGCCGGGTACGTTTTTTTATACGATCCAGAAGGCGTTCCTGCTTTTCAAGAAGAGACGCAACCTCGTCCATGGGCTCCCATTGAAAGGGAGTGAAGGGCTTGGGCACAAAGCAGGAGGTGCTCAGTGTAATTTTAAGGGAGCTGGCGTGATCGCTTCCCAGCGTTCGGCATGCCTCCAAAAGCTTAAAGCCCAGATCGCCTATTCCCTCCACATCCTCCATGGTTTCCGTCGGAAGGCCCATCATGAAATAGAGCTTGACCGAAGTCCAGCCGCCCAATACGGCAAGCCTGACCGACGCCATCAAATCCTCTTCCGTGACACCCTTGTTAATGACATCCCTTAAGCGCTGGGTTCCTGCCTCCGGTGCAAAGGTCAAACCGCTTCTGCGTATTTTGGAAACCTTTTCCATTAAGCTTAGAGAGAAATTATCCACACGCAGGGAGGGCAGTGAAAGGTTCACTTTTTCCTCTTCGGTAAATTCAAGCAGCTCGCCGCAAAGGGAGGGAAGCTCCGAATAGTCACTGGTGCTTAAGGAGACAAGGGAAATTTCTTCGTAGCCGGTTTTTCTCACCGAGCTTCGTGCTGTCTCCAAAAGCTTTTCCTTGCTGCGTTCCCTTACAGGACGGTAAATAAAGCCCGCCTGACAAAACCGGCAGCCCCGGATGCAGCCCCTGAAAAGCTCCAGCATCACCCGGTCGTGAACTGTGCCTACATAGGGAACGATGATGTCGTCAGGAAAATCGGCTTTATCCAGATCACGGATGATACGGCGCTTTACCCGGTCAGGAATATCTTCCGATATGGGCAGCACATCCATGACCGTTCCGTCCTCATAGTAGTATACCTGATAAAAGCTGGGTACATAGACGCCCTCGATGGGGGCTATTTTCTTTAGAAAGTCCTTGCGGGTTCCGCCGGATCCCTTCCACTCCACATAGGCATCCAGAATCTCATGAATAACCTCTTCACCCTCGCCAATAACAAAAAAGTCGAAGAAATCGGCCAGAGGCTCAGGATTACAGGCACAGGGGCCTCCGCCCACAACGAAGGGCATGCCCTCCGTACGCTCCGAGGCCAAAAGAGGAACACGGCCCAAATCCAGCATATTGAGTATATTGGTATAGCTCATTTCAAATTGGAGGGTAAAGCCGATGAGATTAAAAGAGTAAAGCGGATCATAGCTTTCCAGAGCATAGAGGGGTATGTCATTCTGGCGCATGAGGGCCTCCATATCGGTCCAGGGCGCAAAAACCCTTTCGCAATAAGTGTCCTCCCGCTTATTCATAACCGCATAAAGAATTTTCAGCCCCAGGTGGGACATACCGATTTCATAATCATCAGGAAAACAAAAAGCAAACCTCACAGCCATTTCCGCGGGGTTTTTCTTAATCATATTCCATTCATTACCTATATATTTGGCCGGTTTTTCCACCTTCATGAGAAGGCTTTCATCCAGTTTTAGACCCATTTAATTTATAGGACGCAAAAAACATCCTAATTTCCGTTCCTTTCCATGACACAGCCTGTTCCAAAGCCTGCTTCTTTGTTCTTATTCTTCCGCCTTTTCTATACGTAAAGCTTTCGCTTATATAGGCAGTAAGGACGCCGGTTATCTCTCTATAAATCAAATAGTGCTCCGGCTCTCAAATGCGCATACACAATAATAATAACTGATTAAGGCAAAAAAAACAATAGAACAAATGTTTGTTCTTCAATTCGTAATTTGGGCAATACCCGTGCTCCCATGCTATACTTTACCCAGAATTGGATCCAGGCGCTGCTTCACTTCTGCGCCACATGACGCATACAACTGAATAAATTCA
>JAEXPO010000683.1 GCA_023446675.1 Bacillota bacterium
GCCCGGACTTCCTGTCATCAAAAGATTGTGTCCGCCGCTTGCAGCCACCTCCAGCGCTCTTTTGACATGCCTTTGGCCCCGCACCTCCCTGAAATCTCCTCCGTTTGGCTGTTCGCCATTATGAGCAGGTGTCTGTCCCCTGATCGGTTTAAGGATATGTATTCCTTTAAAATGCGCCACCGCTTCCGATAGGGAATGAACGGGGTAAATCTCCAAATCCTTGATTAAGGAGGCTTCCACCGCGTTTTCCGCCGGTATCATAAGCTTTTTAAATTGAAGCTCCCGGGCGGCTATAGCCTTGCATAACACCCCGGAAACCGGGCGAAGGGTTCCGTCCAGAGCAAGCTCACCGGTGATAAGATAACCGGCGACAGCCTCTTTGGCAATAGCCTCGGATGCTGCCAGGATGCCGATAGCCATGGGAAGGTCAAAGCCGGTACCTTCTTTTCGGGTGTGAGCGGGTGCAAGATTGACAGTAAGCCGCTTTATAGGAAAATCAAAGCCTGAATTCTTAACGGCGGCTCTCACTCTCTCCCGCGCTTCCTTTACTGAAATATCCGCAAGCCCAACCAGATCAAAGGCAGGAATGCCGTTGGACAAATCCGTCTCTATTTCAATTAAGTAGCCGTCAAGTCCTGTCAATCCGCAGGTTGAAACCTTGCTGTACATAAAAAAACTCCTCAATATTTCCTTGAGGAATAGAATATCATATTTTTCCAAATTAAACAATATATAATATTAAGTCTTAAATAATCATATTGTATTAAATCATGGAATACAGCTTTACAATTATCAGCTTGACAATACAGCTTAACCCTCCGTTTGCCTTTTCTTAACCAGCAGCCCCCCGTGAGATACCTGAATAAAGCCCAGCCTGTCATAAAGCCTGGCCGCAGTATCATCGGTACAGCTAAGCTCGGGACGGAGCCCACATTTGAGCAGGTCACGGCATAATGCGGATACAACCTGGGCGGAAAGCCCCTGACCCCGGTAGTACTTGCGGGTGACTACGCCTCCCACAGTGGCATAACGCCTGGTTTCAGCGGTGGAATGGGCTTGAGCCGCAAGGACGCCGTCCCTTTCAATAAGGTAGTACCGGCAAAGCCCCAGCTCCAGTCTTTGGCGCATCCCCCGTTCAACCTCCTGGGGCGTATGGTAGAAACGGGCAAAATCCTCGGTTTCCATAATAAGCCGGGCCATGGAACCGCAATCCCCGGAGCCTGCTGTTCGCACCAGAAACGAATCCACAAGCCTTTCGCCGCCTTCAAGCACCATATGACGGCTCTGTTCAAGGGAAAAGCCGTTGAAAAAGGAACTCAGCTTTTGAATTATGACCCAGTTTCCCGTAATTGTGCCGGAACCCATGAAGGTTAAAAAATCGGCGGCTTCCTGTAACAGCTCCTCTCCATCCTCTGCAGACGGCCAAAAGAGGTGCATAAAGCCGAAAAGACGGATGTAAACCGCTGTTAAACATCCGTCCGGGCTCTCCTGAAGCCAGACATCATGAAAGGCTTTCTCAAAGCCATAGCGTTCAATGGTGCACAGGCTTCCTGTATTAAAGCTCTCTTCTCTTTTCAGAAATTCATCAATCAACGGACCGTCCTTCGGTCCTGCTTTTCTAATCATTGGACAGTGTCCTTTTTACGTATTACAGGCGGGGAGGGCACTTAAACATTGCCCTCCCCGCCCTTTAAGCTATGATTATTATATCAGGCTTTTATTGAGCTTTCGCATATCCTTCCCGGTGCCTTCAATGAGCTTCTTCATCTTTTCCAGCTCCAGAGGACGCTTAATGGTCATTTTTGTGGTCTTAATGAGCTCCTCGTCACTGAACACAAAATAACGGATGATCTTGTACTTGGGAAGGGACTGGTTAATGTCCTTAATGTACTTCTCCAGAATATCACCTATTTTATCCGTATCGGTTACCTGCCGGCTTTCAAAGTCTTCCCTGTCTAAAACTATCTTGGCGCAAACCTGAATGTCTCCGTCAGGAGCAGGATTCCCCCAAACATAGGATTCTTTAATACCTGACAGGTTATTCAAAAGCTGTTCATATTCTTCCGGGAAAGCTTTCTTCCCGTTGGTAAAAACAATCATGGATTTGGCTCGTCCCGTAATGCGGATAATTCCCTGAGCATCGATAATACCCAGATCCCCTGTTCTGAACCAGCCGTCCGCGTCAATAACATCCTTTGTCTCATCCGGGTTTTCATAGTAGCTCAGCATAACATTCTTACCCCGGGCCAAAATTTCACCCATGCCGTTTTCATCGGGCTTATCCACGGTAACCTCGACACCCTTTACCGGAACACCTATTGTTCCAAGCTTGTTTACCTTTTCCGTGGTGGCGCTGATTACCGGCGAGGTTTCGGTTAACCCATAGCCCTGAAGAAAGGTGATGCCGAAGTTCTGAAAGTTCTTCATAATCTCGGGATTCATGGGTGCTGCTCCTGAAACCATAAGCCTTAAATTGGGCCCCAATTTGTCCAGAACAGACTTTAACAGCTTTCTGCGGGCAGGAATATGCAGCTTATCCAAACCGTTGCTCAAGCTAATAAGCTTGTCAACCAGAGGCTTTTTTCCGGATTTCTCGAGGCCCTCCATAAATTTGGAGTGAAGGGCTTCAAAGATGGCGGGTACGGCAACCAGCACGGATACCTTGAATTCCCTGATGTTCTGGGCGATATGCCGTATTCCTTCGCTGTAGGCTATACACACGCCCTTATGAATCATAAACAGCAAGCCAATGGTGTTTTCAAAGGTGTGATGAAGAGGCAGCAGGGATAAATGCACATCCTCCGGGTATATTTTCAGGATGCCCTCCACCGAAGACACATTGGAGGCGATATTTTTATGGGACAGCATGACTCCCTTGGAAGCATTGGTGGTGCCCGAGGTGAAAAGAAGCAGGCTCATTGCATTCACATCAATCTCGGTATCGGCAAAGCGCCTGTCATTGGATCGAAAAAGAGCTTCACCTTTATCCCGCAGCGACATGAAGGTTGTAAAGCGGTTTTTATCCTCCGTGGTTTTAGGCAGCGGATCAAAGCTCACAAACAACCCTACGGAAGGAAAGCTGTCGGCAATTTCCATCATAATATCATGGTAGGCGCCGCTGTAAAATATGGCTTCCACCCCACCCCGCTCAATCAGGTTTTCAACCTCCTTGCGGGGAAGGTATTTATCCAGGGGCACGCCGATGCCTGTTCCGTTGACAATGGCGAAATAGGATACGGCCATTCATATCTGTTTTCGCTGAGAATAGCGATTTTCTTTCCTTTAAAGCCCATATCCACAAGGGCTGTTCCAACAAAGTCCACATCATGGTCCAGATCGCGGTAGGTTTTTCGGATGACATTGCCATCCTTTTTATAAATGAAGCCTGTTTTGCTTCCCATAGTGCGGGCGCTGTTTTTTACTATTTCACGTATATTTTTTAC
>JAEXPO010000688.1 GCA_023446675.1 Bacillota bacterium
GGATAAGGTGGAGTTTTTATTCTCCTCCAATACCGGAGAGCCGGTTAAGCCCTTGTCCAAAATTGCTTCTGGCGGGGAAATGTCCCGGGTTATGCTGGCGGTAAAATCCATTCTGGCAGGGACCGACGGTATTCCGACCCTTATTTTTGATGAAATTGATACGGGAATCAGCGGGAAGGCTACCAATAAGGTGGGAGAAAAGCTCAGCGCCCTCTCCCGTGAGCGGCAGGTGCTGTGCATTACCCACCACGCCCAGATTGCAAGCCTGGCCAACCGTCACTATCTTATCAGCAAAAGCGAGACGGAAGGGCGCACCGTCACTCAGGTTAAGCATTTGGAAGGGAAAGAGCGGGAAGCCGAAATTACTCGTCTCTTAAGCGGTGAGCATCATTCAGATGCGGCAAGAAGCCTTGCCAGGGAAATGCTTGAAAGAAACAAGGAGAAAAAATGATAATTAAAAAAGCAGATTTTGTGATAACAGCAGTGGAACCTTCAGGCTACCCGGAAACGGGGTGGCCTGAAATTGCGCTTGCGGGAAGATCCAATGTAGGCAAGTCCTCCGTTATCAACAGTCTTGTCAACCGAAAATCCCTTGCCCGTGTAGGCGGAACGCCGGGAAAGACCAGGGTTATAAACTTTTATAATGTCAACGACAGCCTGCTTTTGGTGGATTTGCCGGGTTACGGCTATGCCAAGGTATCCAAGGAGGAGAAAAAGTCCTGGGGCAAGCTTGCCGAAACTTATTTGACCACACGGGGCAAGCTTCGTGTTATTCTTTTATTAGTTGATATCCGTCACGGTCCCAGTGACGACGACGCTGTGATGCTTGACTTTATAAAAGCCTCGGGTCGCAAGTTTGTCATTATTGCTACAAAAGCAGACAAAATCAAGAGAAGCGAGTATAAGAAGCATATTGAGGCTATTCGTGAAAGCCTTCAGCTGACACCGGAAACGGACATTATTCCGTTTTCCGCCCTTAAGCATTTTGGGGCAAGGGAAGTATGGGATAATATCGAAGCTTTATTAATATAGTTACCTTACAAGATTAATAGAGATACCTTACAAATGTATTGAGCCTAACGGGAAAGGGATGAGTCTTTGTATGAACGCAGAAATTTTAGCAGTCGGAACAGAGCTTTTGATGGGGCAGATTGCCAACACCAACGCTCAATACCTCTCCAGACGCCTTAATGATTTGGGGATCAATGTTTATTATCACAGCGTGGTGGGGGATAATCCCAAACGCCTTAAGGAAAGCCTAAAGCTGGCCCTCCAACGCTCGGATGTGGTTATAACCACCGGAGGCCTGGGACCTACCCAGGATGATTTGACAAAGGAAACCATTGCGGAGGCCATGGGCCGAAAGCTGGTCATGCATGAAGAAACCTATTTGGGGATTAAAGCCTTCTTTGAAAAGCTCAACAGAAAAATGGTTGAGAACAACGCAAAACAGGCCATGCTTCCACAAGACAGCATCATCATTCCCAATCCCAACGGCACGGCTCCGGGCTGCATTATTGAAAACGACGGTAAAACCATTGTCATGTTTCCGGGTCCTCCAAAGGAAATGAACCCCATGTTTGAGGAAACGGTTTTTCCGTATTTTGAAAAGAAGACGGGTCAGGTTATTGAATCCAGAATGCTCAAAATATTTGGCATCGGTGAATCGGAAGTGGAAATGCGCCTTTTGGATCTCATCGACAGCCAGACTAACCCTACCCTGGCTACTTACGTTGGCGTGGGCGATGTTATTTTAAGAGTAACTGCCCGGTGTGAAAATAAAGGTGAAGGCCTGGCGTTAATGGCTCCGCTGGTGGAGCAGATACAAAGCCGTATGGACGGACAGGTCTATTCACTTGACGGAGAGAACCTGGAAGAGGTAGTAGTAAAGCTTCTTATGGATAAAAAGCTTACCGTTTCCGTGGCCGAGTCCTGCACCGGCGGCATGCTGGCAGCCAGGTTTATAAATGTTCCCGGCATTTCGGGCTTTTTCTCCAAAAGCTATGTGACATACTCCAACCAGGCTAAAAGCGATGAATTGGGTGTATCAGAGGAAACACTCAAGGCTTATGGCGCTGTGAGTCCTCAAACCGCTCTTGAAATGGTCCGGGGACTTGCTCATAAAACAGGAGCGGATGCCGCCCTTGCTGTCACCGGTATTGCCGGTCCCGACGGCGGTACCCCCGAAAAGCCCGTTGGGTTGGTTTATGCTGCCGCTTTCTTAAAAGGACAAACGCAAACGAAGGAAATCCGACTGGCCGGAAACCGTGAAAGAATTCGTACCATGGCCTGTCTCCACTCTCTTGATTTGCTTCGCAAAATGCTACTCGGTTATACCGGCTGACAGCGTCTTTAAGCGGTATGACGAAAGGACGGATACACTTTAATGGATGAAGCAAACAGGAAGCTGACAAGTGCGGCGACAATCGTCATGTTCGCCACCGTTTTGAGCCGTATAACCGGCTATTTGAGAACTGTTTTAATTTCCAGCCTCATGGGGCCAAAGGGCTACTCCGATGAATTTATACTGGCCTTTACACTGCCGGATTTGGTTTATGATTTGCTGGCAGGGGGTGCTATTGCAGCTGCCCTTATTCCCGTGCTCTCCTCCTATCTTACCAAGAATAAGGAAAAGGTGGGATGGAAGGCCGTGGGAACCTTCATGAACCTTTCGGTGATTCTCATGCTGGTCCTGGAGCTCATATTCCTTATCTGGACCGACGGCCTTTTAGGTATTTTAGCCCCCGGAGCCAACGATAATCCCAACCTGGACAAGCAGCAAATCATAGGGCTTACCCGCATTCTTTTGCTGTCTGCTCCCTTTATGATGCTGGCGGGCCAGTGCAACGGGGTGCTTAATGCCTACAAGCGCTTTACGGCTGCCGCTTTTGGCCCTGTGGCCTACAACCTTTGCACCATCATAAGTATTGCCGCCTTCGGCTCCATAAGCGCCGAATTTGTTTCCTGGGGCATCGTGGTAAGCGCCGCCATCTTCTTTGTGCTTGCGGTTTCCGCATCGGCACGGCATTTTAAAATGTACAAGCCCAAGCTTTATCTCAACAGTCCGGCTTTTAAGCACCTTTTGATACTGGCTGTGCCTTCTCTTATCTCCTCAACCATTTTAGAGATTAATCTCATTATATCCAGAGGAACAGCCACCTTTATGGATGCGGGAATGGTTACCCTTTTACAAAATGCCAACAAGACCTGGCAGCTGCCTTTGGGGATTTTTGCCCAGAGTATCGGAATTGCTCTTTTGCCCACGCTGTCCGAGCATCACGCCTCAGATAGTGTTGACCGGTTCAAGAGCGTTATGTATAAAGGCTTGAGGGTCGTGTGGCTTCTATGTATACCCACAGCGCTGCTGTTTATTATTCTGAATCAGGATATTATGCGGCTCCTTTTCAACTGGGGAGGACAGACGGAAACGGATGTCTTCTACAGTGGAATGGCCCTTATGGGTTATGCCATAGCACTGATCTTCGCCTCTACCATGACCATACTTACCCGGTCCTTTTATGCGGTGCACGACAGTAAAATTCCTTTATTCGGCGGAGTTCTCAGTATCTTTGTAAACCTCTTTTTTAATTATATTTTCCAGAACTTCACCCATATCGGCATCGCCGGTATCGCTCTTTCCTATTCCATTTCGGCTTTTCTCAACATGCTGTTCCTGGCCTATTTGTTCAAGCGTAAAACAGGTATTGATATCATATACGACAATTTTTCCTTCCTGTTTAAAACAGCCCTTGCCTCTGTCCCTACAGGGCTTATCGCTTTTACTCTTATGATGCTCATCCGGCCCGGCACCTCGAAAATAAGCCAGTTTTTTACCCTGTGTGTACCTGTAGCCGCGGGATTGGTTTTGTTCTGGTTTGTAGCGGGAAAATTTAAAATAAAAGAAATTAATGATATTACGGATATGTTCAGGTCCAGGCTTAAACGCTTTATCCCTTCTGCCAAGGGGTGAGGAAGCGTTCTGGGAGGCCTTTTGAGCGATTTTTCAGGGCAGGCGTCCATTCGTCCTGGACAGCCGTATTAATAAGCAGGCATCCTTAAGCATCGGTTATAAAGAAGAACATAGGTTAAATGTAAAAAAAATACATATCAAAGACTTGACTTAACCCATAGACTGACGTATAATGAGAACAGATGTTCGGTAAAGGAGGGCGCCGCTAGGCAAGCTATGGATGATAAGAAGGTTGAAGAAAGAAAAAAAGCCCTGGAACTGGTAATGGGGCAAATTGAAAAGCAATTTGGCAAAGGTGCGGTTATGAAGCTGGGTGAGGTTTCCCATGTCACCACCGACGCCATTCCCACAGGGGCTTTGGCCCTGGATATTGCCCTTGGAGCAGGAGGTCTTCCCAGAGGAAGAATTATTGAAGTATTTGGTCCTGAATCTTCAGGTAAAACCACTGTAGCTCTTCACGCCGTAGCTGAAGCTCAAAAGGCTGGCGGAGAAGCTGCCTTTATTGATGCGGAACATGCTCTTGATCCTGTTTATGCAAAGAATCTGGGCGTGGATATTGATAATCTCATCGTATCCCAGCCGGATACGGGAGAGCAGGCCCTGGAAATTGCCGAGGCCCTGGTACGAAGCGGCGCTATCGATATTATCGTTATCGACTCTGTGGCGGCTCTGGTACCCAAAGCAGAAATTGACGGTGAAATGGGAGATCAGTTTGTGGGTCTTCAGGCAAGGCTTATGTCACAGGCCATGCGTAAGCTTTCTGGTGTCATCAGCAAATCCAAAACCGTTGCCGTATTTATTAACCAGCTCCGGGAAAAAGTTGGCGTTATGTTCGGTAATCCCGAGGTCACTCCCGGCGGGCGCGCACTTAAATTCTACGCTTCCGTAAGGTTGGACGTCAGAAGGGTAGAAACCCTTAAGGAAGGCACGACAGCCGTAGGAAACCGCACCAAGGTGAAGGTGGTTAAGAACAAGGTGGCTCCGCCCTTTAAAGAGGCTGAGTTTGATATCATTTACGGTGAAGGCATTTCAAGAGAAGGCTGTATTCTGGATATTGGAACCTCTTTGGAAATTGTGAAGAAAAGCGGAGCCTGGTTTTCATACAACAGTCAGAGAATTGGACAGGGCCGTGAAAACGTCAAGAAATATCTTAAAGAAAATCCGGAAATGGCTAAGGAAATTGAAGCCAAAATCAAGGCGGAATATGAAAAGGCCTTTTTGGGAAGTATTGAGGCTCATACTGCCGACGATGAAACCTGAGAATAAGTCAGGGCATTCCTTGGTCTTACTAATGCTGTAGCAGTGCTGTAAAAGGACCGGAGGCTTGAAAGAGCACCGGTCTTTTCTTTGTCTCTTAACAGCCTACGCCAGCTAAAACGGAGAAGATAACTTAATTAAGTTTTAACCGGAAAAGCTATTTTGAATACATAATGTGCGAACGTCAGTCTGGGGTTTGCCTTCAAGGAGAGAGCCATGGGAGTGTTGTCTGGTGTAAAGTCTCAGGACGGTAATACGGTAGAGTTATATCTGGACGGTCAACGGTTTTTATCCATGCCCGCAAGAGACTACTTAAAATATTCCGTTTATGCCAGAGACGAGATGTCTCAAGCCGAATTAGAGGAGCTTGGACGCAAGGTGCTTTATGAAAGAGCCAGGGAAAGAGCGCTTCGCTATGTGGCGCTAAGCGAAAAAAGCTGTCTTCAGGTCCTTGAAAAGCTAAAGTCCTGGGGCTATGACGAGGCTATCTCGGTAAAAGCCCTGGCCTATTTAAAAGAGGCCGGTTATGTGGATGATGCCCGGTTTGCCCGTAAATTTGTTGAAGAAAAGCTCAGGAACAAAGCCGCATCCATAAAGCTGCTTCGTTATGAGCTTGAAAAAAGGGGTATTAAGGGTGAGCTTGCCGAGGAGGTGCTTTTGCCCCAAACAGACAGAGAAGAGGAACGGGCCATGGCAGCGGGAAGAAAAAAGTTCTCAGGCCTTAAAGGAGAACCCCTGGAGAAAAAAAGAAAGCTGGTGGCTTTTCTTCAACGCCAGGGCTTTTCCTATTCCATGGCCAGGAGGGTCAGCGAGGAGCTTGGCAGGGACGGAGGATATAGAGGTTAATGCAGGAAATATATAAAATATGGAAAACATAAAAAATAATACAAAATAGCATTGACACCTCCCCAAGTAATATATAAAATTAATGTATAATTATGTAATTAATTACGTATTGTGGAGGTCGATATGAAAGATAAGCTCAAAGCATTACTTAAGGGGCAGGAAGGAATCAATACAGTGGAAGTGGTCATTATCCTGGCCATTGTGGTGGGGCTGGCCATCATCTTCCGTAATCAGCTCTTAGTTTATGCCAAAGCCTTGATGGACGGTATATTTCAGAACACAGGTACCAATTTTGATCCCACTCAGATGTGAACAGCATCCTGAGAAAGGGCGGGGGAAGGCACCCTCGTCCTTCCCCTTTCAAATTCCAAATTAAGGAGCGGTACTTTCACAGTTGAGAAAGGCCGCTTTTTATTATAAAATGGATTAGAAGTTTAAATACCATTCGGATCCTATGCTGAAGCAGCCGGATAGAATAGGGACAGTTGGCATATTCCATGGCAGGACGCAGCTGAATTTTACCTAAATGCCGGGGATAATACGTTTGTTTTAACGTAACTGTGACATGGGGAGTATACAATGAAAGCCCGCTACAAGGTAAAGAAGGTTTTTACAAATCTAGTCATATCCTATATCATAATTTTAATTCTTCCATGCGTCATGATTGGGCTGATGTACCGTCAGGCCTTGACACTTGCGCAGCAGAGCAGTGTGGATGAAAGTCTTGTTGTATTAAGGCAGGCCCGGGCGGATTTGAATGAGCGTATCAGTCTCATGGACAAGGCCTCCATGCAGCTGGTCTCCGACAAGGATGTAAATGCCATTATGTCTCTGAAAAAGCTGGAGCCAGGCTCCACGGCGGTTTACGCCGTGTCAAGGTTCAGCAGTCAGCTTTCTGGGAAGCTTTCCATTGCCATGGATAACAATACCAGCTTTCATCTCATGTTTAAAGACAATGAGTTGGTCTTTTATGGCAATTCCATGTCTACCGGTCTGCCCTTTTACTTCCGGACAGCGCTTAATTACCAGGGAATGGACTATGAGCAATGGTACAATGAAGCCTTTAGTGTCAGCCAGCGCACTTTGCTTCCCTCGCGTTCCATAAAGACCTCCTCCGGGCAGATGAATGCCATCACTTACATCTATCCCATATCCAAAGGCGTAGGCCAGGGCAACGGGGGCTTAATCTACTTTTTACTTTCTGATGACTCCATATTAAAGAGCGTGTCCTCGGCCAATATCGACAGCATCGGCGCGTTTTTCATATTTGACGAAAAGGGCCAGCCCCTTATTAAGTCAGGACAATTTGCAGATACCGCTCTGAAAATTGATCAGATGACCAGGCCTGAGGGCTACTTTTATCTTGATGAGGATAACAGTACGGATATTGTGGTTTATACAAAATCAGACCTGTATAAGCTCTACTTCGCTTCCAGGCTGCCGGAAAGCGTTGTGATGGCAAAAGCAAACGACATACAGCGGATGGCAGTTACACTTTTTCTTCTCACTCTGCTTCTGGAGGTATTGCTGGGGCTTTCCTTTGCCCGCAGCAATGCCACACCCATAAATAATTTTGTCAGAAATGTACGCTTTTTTTTCTCAGGCGACAGTGACAACAAAACCGAAATAAGCCAGTACGAATATTTGGAAAAAAGCCTTGCCACCATGATTGATGCCAGGAAATCCATGTATGAGGCCATAGAGGAAAAAAGGAGCCTGGAGCGTAGGCTCTTTCTGGATAAGCTCTTTCAAGGGGGCTTCCCAAGTGAAGCAGAGGTTTTTGAAACAGCTGAACTGGCAGGGGTAGAGCTTCGTGCCAAGCAATATTGTGTTGTGGCGTTTTCTGCCTGCGGCCAGGCCAATAGCGTGCAAACGCTTTTGGAAAAGGAGAGCTGCTCCGATTTTAAGGGCCGTGTGCTTTATCATAACCTTGACGGCGAAATAGTACTGGCCGTTTTGGGCTTTGAATCGGAGGATACGGAGGAAAATATCCTTAAGGTACATCAGTATGCAAAAAATTGCCTGTCTCTTCTGAAAAAAGAGCTTCAGGCAGAGGGACGGGCCGGGGTGGGGCGGATGTACGATGATTCCTCCAGCATTTATTTTTCACACGGACAGGCTTGCTACTGCCTTATGATGGATGGGGAAAGCCCTGATGAACCGGTTATCGAATACATGGATATCCCGCGGAACAAAAATTCCTTCCATTATCCCGTGGAGCTGGAGAAAAAGCTGGTCAATGCTGCGAAGCACCGTAATATTAAGGAAATACAAAGCGCCTTCGAGGAAATTAAGGAGGAAAACCTCACAAAACGCCAGCTATCCAAGCGAATGGGGGGGATTCTCTGCGCAAATTTAGAGGCAAGCCTCCTCAAAATCTCACAGGATGTCACCTATGCGGCGGATCTGGCGGAGGATACCCTGGAGCGGACGGCAAAGCTCACTGAGCTGTCGGATATACTTATACGGCTGGAGCAGGTCTTTCTTGAGATAGGCTCAAGGGATGAAGAAACCCGCTCCTTCCGTCAGGTTTTTCTTAAACAGGAAATAGAAGCCTATCTTGCTGAAAATTATGCCAATCCCATGCTGGGTGTGACGCTTATGGCCCAGTATTTCAATCTGTCAGAATCCTACTTTTCCCAAGTCTTCAAGGAGGTTATGAACAGCTCCTTCAGTGCCTGCCTGGAAACCCTTCGTTTGGATAAGGCAAAGGCTCTCATTGAAACAGGCAACTTTGATATCGAATATATAGCCCAAATGGTGGGATATAACAACAGCACTACCTTCCGCCGTGCCTTCAAGCGGGTAGAGGGTATTGCTCCCAGGTCATACAAGCAGAATACGGGTAAAGTTGAATAAGAACCTTTCGGTTCGCCTATCCGAAACGGGTAGGCTTTTTATCTATGTAGAAACCCAAAAAAGTAATATATATGTAAATTCAAGATGATTTTGTTTCCTATCGGAGAAAATGTACGAAAAAAATCCAGGCAAATG